>NZ_LCWN02000052.1:0-15689 GCF_002078205.2 Vulcanisaeta sp. EB80 | reverse complement strand
GCAGTTAATAATATAGTCTACGACTACGTGTTAGGCATCTACGCAAGACCTCTTGGATCATCAATCGACAGCTTACTGGGCAGGCTTGGTTTGTCAGTGATTGTTGGCGGTGACGGTAATGTGAGAGTGGAGAAACCTGGCTCGAGTAAGGGTGTTGATGAGGATGTAATTAATGACGTAATCAGTAGGTTGAGACTTAGGTTTGGTTTGTTAATCCGTGTCGGTTCAGGCTTTGGGTATTGTGAGTGTACTCCCGACATGAGGCCCCTAGTTGGGTCGTTGATCGAGGATAAACTCTACATATTAGGTGGGTTTAATGGCTACGGTGCTGAGGTGGGGCCTGCGTTGGCGTTGGCATTGGTAGAGTACATACTCGGTGGGTCATGGCCTAACTATGCGAAGCCGTACTTGATCGATAGGTTTAGTGGTGGTTGGCCAAGTACTTGGGATGTTGATCGGGAGGCTCATGAGCTTTGTGTTGGGCGTTAACTCCTTATTAATCTAGTTGTGCCTTACTAATTGGTTGGTTGTCTTGAGGGTTGAGGACCTGCCACTGCCTGATGTACTTAGGAACTTCATAGCCAGGGAGAGAGGTATTACCGAGCTCTATCCTCCGCAGGAAGAGGCTGTGCGTAAGGGTTTATTTGATGGCAAGAACCTGCTTATGTGCACGAATACAGCAACTGGCAAGACGCTCATGGCCGAGTTGGCTATGGTCAACGCCGTACTGACTAGGGGTGTTAAGGCTATAATGGCTGTGCCGCTTAGGGCGTTGGCTTATGAGAAGGCTAGGGACCTTAGGGTTTACGAGAAGCTTGGCGTGAGAGTTGCGGTAACGACTGGTGAGTATGATAAGGAGGATGCATGGTTGATGAATTACGACATCGTGATGACGACTTACGAGAAGCTCGACAGCCTACTGAGGCATAGGGTTGATTGGCTCAGGCAGGTTGGTGTCCTAATTATTGACGAGATACACTACGTTGATGATGATAAGAGAGGCCCAATAATAGAGTCCATAGTGGCCAAGGTTAGATCATTGGGATTGAACACCCAGATAATAGCCCTATCGGCAACTGTCGGCAACGCCAAGGATATTGCCAAGTACCTGGATGCCGAGGCTGTGGAGTCCGAGTGGAGGCCTGTGAGACTTAGGGAGGGTGTTTATTATGACGGTATTATTTATTATTCAGACGGTGATAGGGTCGCAATAAAGGACCTGGGTAATCCCATCTTATCCTTAACCATGGATACGCTTCTCAATGGTGGGCAGACCCTCATATTCACGAACTCGAGATCGAATACCGTTAAGCTAGCGCAGCAGGTTGCTCAATACATATGTAACTACGGTGTTAAGGTAATCGAGCCAAGGGAGTTAACGAAGGTCTCTAATGCGGTTATTGAGGCGTCGCAATCGAGGCTCCTTGGTGATGAGTTGGCTAAGGTCATTAAGTGCGGAGTCTCATTTCATCATGCAGGCCTTGATATGGATGTCAGGTCGATAATCGAGAACTCCTTCAGGGATAGGCTACTTAAGGTTGTGGTTGCCACAACAACCCTGGCGGCTGGGGTTAACCTGCCGGCTAGGAGGGTCATAATCCATGAGTATAGGAGGTACGAACCTGGAATAGGTATGGAGGAGTTGCCTGTTATGGAGTATAAGCAGATGGCCGGTAGGGCTGGTAGGCCTGGTCTCGATCCGTACGGTGAAGCTATACTCATTGCCAGGGGTGAGGATGAAATTGATTATTTAATGAAGAATTACATAAGTGCCAGGGTTGAGGAGGTTCGGTCTAAGTTCCTCACTGATAAGAACCTCGCCACGCATCTACTATCGGCAATAGCGAGTGGTTACGCATCCAGTATGGGGGAGGTCCTGAATTTCGTATCATCAACCCTGGGCTACCTACAAGGTGGCTTTGATAAGAATGCCTTCCTTAGGGAGCTGCTGAGGAGGAGGGTTGAGGATATCATAAACTTCCTAGTTGAATCTGGTTTCCTGGAGAGGCATGATGATGGTGTGGCAGCCACAGCCCTGGGTTCATTACTAAATAATACGTACCTCGACCCATACACGGCGAACACGTATATAAAGGGTTTGAAGGCTAGGGATGAAACTAATGACCTGGGTTACACGCACTTAATTGTTCAATCCCCCGAGGTTCCTAGATTGAGAATTAGGAGAAGTGAGTTTGATGATTACCTAGAGATCGTACTGGATAACTGGGATTACCTATTGATTAAACCGCCATTGACTAGGGATGAGATTGAGAATGGCGAGTATGAAGATGAGGAGCTCGAGGACTACCTATCCACCGTTAAGACCTCCGTGATGCTACTTGACTGGGCTAACGAGGTCTCTGAGGACGAGCTCTACAAGAATTACGACGTTGGACCAGGGGATTTAAGGGTGTATAGCGACTTAATGAATTGGTTAGCGGGTGCCATCACGAGACTTGCCAGCGCATTAGGCATGAAGAGGCATGAGGAAAGGTTGGGAGTTCTTAGGTGGAGGTTAACGTATGGTATTAGGGAGGAGCTCATAGAGCTTGTGGCAAACCTCGAGGGTGTTGGTAGGACGAGGGCCAGGGCTTTGTACAACGCCGGGTTTAGGAGCGTTGTTGATGTGGCCAATGCTGATCCAAGGGTGATAGGTAGCATTAAAGGTTTTGGTGATAAGCTCGCTCGCTCAATAATTGAGCAAGCGAGGAAGTTGGTTAGTGAGGGTAAGGTTATTAAGCAGACGGCGACAGGTAGTGGTAGGGAGGCGAGTAAACAAGAATTCAGGAAGCGTGGTTCCCTACTTGATTATTTATGATCTTAACATCTGAAGTGAAATACTTATATTTTATTTTTATTCGTAATTCACAAGTAGTGCGCATATGATACGTAAAGCCGTGATAACAGCAGCAGGGTTGGGCACCAGGATGAGGAATATGACTTTAATAATGCCTAAGGCTTTACTGCCCCTAGTGCGCAGGAGCGAAATTCCAATGCTCATACCTATTATTGATCTGATAATCTCAAGGCTTCAGGAGGTTGGTGTTTCCAAGTTCCTCATTGTTGTTGGTAGGAATGGTAAGCCACTCATAGACTACCTAATGGATAAATTATTCAGCGATTCATTGACGGCAAATATATCATTCACATTTCAGGAGAAGCCGCTGGGCTTTGGCGATGCTGTGCTTAGGGCTAGGGATTTCGTGAACTCCGGGTCATTCTTTGTCCATGCCGATGATGGTTTATTACTCACAGGCTATGCCGAGGGCGTGAGACTATTTAATGAATTGAATCCAAATGCCGTATTGTTCCTTAGGGAGGTTAATAACCCAAGTAGGTATGGTATTGCGGTTGTTAGGGATGAGGGTTCCTTTAACAACTTCAGGTTGGTTAGGATTTTGGACGTTGACGAAAAGCCACGCAACCCAAGGTCCAACATAGCGATATCAGCCGTCTATATATTCGACGAGAAGATATTTAATAGTCTCGAGAATGTCAAGACCGAAGGAGAGCTTGAGCTTACGTACGGTATTAAAAACCTCATTGACAGTGGTGGCGAGGTTTATGGCCTAATCCTCGATAGAAACTCTTGGTTAAGTGTTGGTGATCCCGAGAGCTACATTGAGACTATAAATAGAATGTTCAATTCCTACGGTAAGAACTAACATTTATTAATTGGGGGCACTTAGTAAGGTCGGTTAGATGATCGTAAACATTATCGCCAGTAGGAACAGAGTATCTGGTGAAATAAGGACTGGGATTAGGTTAAGGATCGAGAACCCACCACCTGGCGTCAGCTACAGGATTATCGAGGATCCAATAAGGTTATCACCATCAAGTGATGATTTCTACATAACCGGAAATACCGCGTTTAAGTGGTTTCTCAAGGCATTAATCGAACCAGCATACTCACTGAGGTTTAGGAGATTAACCCATGCGTTCTTCCTAAACCTTTACATACCATCTTCCCCCTGGGTTCAGGAAATCGATCAACCAATCTTCAACTTATTCGAGAAATACCTCAAGAAGTCCAGGAAGGATACCCTATACAGACTCGCCATTAGGACCTATAGGTACTTGTTCAATAGGGATAGTGTGGCAATAATCACATGGACCGAATGGAGCAAGGAAGGGCTTGAGGAGGAGGGGTTCAAGGGTGTGAAGGTAATACCACCACCAATGAGAACGTATTCGAGGAAGATTGATAATGTGGTTACCGTGGGCTTCATAGGCGTGGATTATGATAGAAAGGGTGGTGATATTGCCGAGAATGTAATGATGAAATTGCCCAGGTGGGTTAGGAAGGTGTATGTTGGTAAGAGCCCTAGGAAGGTTGATGGTATCATCTACTATAACCCAATGAGAAGGGATGACCTATTGAAGTTAATGGCTGAGTTTGACGTGCTGTTATTCCCAACAAGGGGTGAGGCGTTCGGCTTTACGGCGCTCGAGGCCATGAGTCTGGGAATACCCGTGGTCGCCTCAAACGTTGATTCCGTGCCTGAGGTTGTGGGTGATGGTGGCATCATATGCGAGGTTAATGACCTTAGGTGTTTCCTGGAAAGCACCAAGGAGCTTGTTAATTCACCAGAGTATGCAATGGAGCTTGGGGCTAGGGCTAAGGCAATAGTTACGCAGAGGAACTCGCCGGGTGTTGTTGGTAAGGAATTACTAGCTGTGTATAGAGAGTTAGTTGAATGAGCCTAGTTAATTACGCATTGAAGGTGCTCATGGATTTAATAGCGATAAGAACCATCGCACCACCTGGCGAGAACTATACTGAAGCCGTTGATTATATGGAGAACGAATTAACGAACCTGGGATTAAGCGTTAAGGTCATTGAGGTACCAAGGGCTAAGGTTAGGGAGTAT
The DNA here is from genome assembly GCF_002078205.2 of Vulcanisaeta sp. EB80. Taxonomy (NCBI): domain Archaea; kingdom Thermoproteati; phylum Thermoproteota; class Thermoprotei; order Thermoproteales; family Thermoproteaceae; genus Vulcanisaeta; species Vulcanisaeta sp. EB80. The sequence continues at coordinate 10,818 of NZ_LCWN02000052.1, read as the reverse complement.
TACCCTGAGTGGAGTGATTACCGTCCCTCCGGAGATGGCGGTTGACCCGCCGTCTCCTTCTCGACGGTCTCCCCGAGCCTCCTCACCGTAGTGGCTCTCCAACGGTCGCCCGCGGTTCCCAGCCCTACGGTTCTCGGAAACCCAGGGTAACCAGCAAGGGTGTTGGGGATGGACTTTAAAACCCATCGCTTCATCACCAATGGTAATAAACCCTACGAATAATCACGAAAACCGAAACTGTCCCAGGTACATAGTGCTCGCTGAACGGTGTGACTCGGGTGGTGTTAAACTTCATTTTAATGCGCACTATGACGTAGTGCCAGGTGGTGATGGTTGGCTGGTGACTGAACCGTTTAAACCAATCCTAATCAACGATAGAGTTTATGGTAGGGGTGCATCTGATGATAAAGGTAGCGTTACTGCTTTGATATTGTTGGCCAAGAGGATTGGGGAATTGAGAGAATTCAATGGTTGCGTGGAGCTCTCATTCACACCGGATGAGGAGGTTGGGGATTTACAGGCGTTAATTACCTACTTAGTTCAATAACGAGACCTGACTACGCGGTGGTCGCTGAGCCAACGGGACTAAGTATCATTTGGGTTGGTAGCATGGGTATGGTGCAATTAGATGTTGTAATTAGAGGCGTACCTGCCCACGTGTCACAACCCCAACTCGGTGTTAATGCATTTGAGGATGGCGTAAAGGTTGCATATGCGATAATTACTGGGCTTAAGGGAGGGATAGAGGGTAGGTCGTACATGGGTGAGAGGGCTGTGATGACCCTAGGTGGTCTCGTTAAGGGTGGTCTCGGTCGTAATATTGTTCCTGATTATTTCAGTTTCTCGATAGATAGGAGATTACTGCCCAATGAGGATGTTGATGGATCGATTAGGGAGATTGTGGACTACATCAAGGAGATTGGGGGAAAAATTGGCGTGAGATCTGCGGTGGATGTTTATGTAATTAACGCAATTGATGCGGCACTGAATAGGGAGGATTCGATGCTAGTTAAGGGTTTAGTTAAGGCGATAGGTGATGTGGTACACCTCAGCCCTAAATTAATGGTATCGAGAACTCCAGTTGACACTAGGTACTTTCAAAGATTGGGTGTTGATGCGGTAACCTATGGTCCTGGTGATCTATCATCAGCGCACGGACCTGATGAATACATAAGTGTTGATGATATAATTAAAGCATCCGAGGTGTACCTAAGGCTTATCGACATTATGCTCAATGATAGAACCATGCCTCACTAGGCAAAATGCTTTTATACACATGGCTCTTGATGGTTGTGGGTATGGCAAGGATTGACTGGAGCGTAACCGCTGAGGATATAATTAAGCGGGTTAAGGAAATCTATGGCGCAAACATAACCGAGGATCAGATCGTTAAGGCCCTTGGTTATGAGTATAGGATTAGTTGGAAAAAAGCCGTTGAGGTTGCCAGATTCATTAAGGGATTCACGATAAAGCAGGCCGAGGATTACATGAACAAGGTGATAGCAATGAAGGCGCCAGTACCAATCAGGAGGTTCACCAAGAAACAAGCCCACCACACAACACCCTGGGAGGGCTGGCCGGTGGCTAAGTGGCCAGTTAAGGTTGCCAAGGCGTACTTGGAGGTTCTTAAGAATCTTGAGAACAACGCGAGCTATAGGGGATTAAGTGTTGATAATATCGTTATAGTGCACGCAGCCGTGCACAAGGGCCGTAAGATAAGGAACTACATGCCTAGAGCATTTGGTAGGTCGACTCCGTGGTTCCAGGATACCGTAACCATAGAACTCGCAGGCGCAGAACTTCCGTCAGAGAACGTTCCAAAGAAGCTTAAGCTTAGGCAGAAACCGTACTAACGAGTCTTGAGATAGATCACCGAGTACCTAATTCCCAGTTTTCTTAGGAACCTTATCAGCAATGAATCATCAGTGATCACAACGGGGTTCTCATCCTTTAGCCTAAGGGCTAAAATTATGAGCGACACATCAGCATCGCTCAATAGCCTTGGTAGGTGATACCTCCTCCTGGCAATCCTAACCTCCTCTTCACCAATTTCATAAACCTCAATATTAAGCACATCGGGTATAGACACGGCCCTAACATCCTTGAGTTCATTAATTATGTAATTCGTAGTTACCAAGCGACCTAGGCTGAGTAATGCACGTAAATCCCTTGTATGGAATATGGCCGATGCATCGATTATCGCCACTTGCTGTTCACTCATGGTGTAAATAACCTCCTAAGTAATTTATCGTACATCCTATATTGACGTGTCCTAATGAACCTAATCTTCTTATCACCAGGTAGTATGCGCACCTCAGCACCCCTCTGTGCCACAATGCCATCACACAGTACGTGCGTTACCTCACTCGTCATAACCTTCACGGGTATCTCGAAGGGATGAACTATTGGAACCAAGGCCCTGGAAAACGGAGCAAGTGGGACTATCAACTTCACGGATAGCCTATTATCAACAACGGGCCCTCCAGCTGCCAATGCATATGCCGTGGAACCCGTTGGCGTGGCTATTATTACTCCATCCATCCTAGCCCTCATTAACTCCTCACCCCCATCCTCAACAACCGTTACGGTAACCAAATGACCTGGATCAACACCCTTAACCAAGACCTCATTAAGTGCCGTACACTCAAAATCAGCGCTAACGGCCTTAAGGGTCAACCTCTCCTCAATTCTGTAATTACCCTTAACAATATTATCAAGAACCTGCGATACTTCCCTGGCACTTGCATCACTTAAGTAATTAACGCGGCCAGTGCCTATGTGAAGTATTGGTATATCCACCGAGTCCCCGATTTCATGTATAAACCTAAGTACCGTACCATCACCGCCAAGCACCATGGCCGCATCCACGCTCCGCGATCCATCCCACTTGGGTATACCTATATTCTTAACCTCTGAATCTCTTACGGCGTATACCTCCACACCATCACTACTCAGCCTATTCACTATTAACTTCGCTAGTGCGTAATCCTCGTACTTACCAATATACATTATGATCCTCATAATACTAAGCAGCGCTACACCACAGAATTAATAAATAATTTCTACGGTCGAGAAGCTAGGGATTACGTAAGAATTACGGTAGAAAACCTTTTATTAGCCTTGCCTAATCTCGATTTGTATGTCCACGAAGCCAACGGAGGCAGGTTCGGTCAAGGAGGGTAGTTATTTGATGATTGATGGCGAACCATGCAAGATAGTTGAGGTTGAGAAGAGCAAGACGGGTAAACACGGATCCGCTAAGGTTAGGATAGTCGGTATTGGCGTTTTCGATAATGTCAAGAGGACATTGATTGTACCTACCGACGCACAGGTTGAGGTGCCAATAATAGAGAAGTTCGTTGCCCAGGTTGTGGCTAAGGTTGGTGATTCATGGCAGCTAATGGATCTACGGAATTACACAACCTTCGAGATAGCTAGTAACCAGGTCGAGGAGGATGTTAGGGAGAAGATAGAACCTGGTATTGAGGTGGAGGTTTGGGATATTGCTGGTCGTAGGAAGGTTATGAGGGTTAGGTAAAATATCAAATAGAACCAACGAAAACCCTGTATTGATCAGCGCCTTGTAATTCCCTCAATACTCTATCAACAATTAACTTCTCCGGGTCTATACCAACCCTATTCTTAATGTCCTCGAATGATTGAAACGGCTTCTTCCTCCTTTCCTCCAGGATCTGCCAAAGGGTCTTCTTACCAATACCCTTAAGTAATTCGAGGCTGTGCATCTTCAGTGTTATTGGGCCAGCCTTGTTGAAGAACTCCACGAACCTTCTCTCCTGGGTCTTGACTATCCTTGTTATGACCTCGGGAAGGACGTTCTTGGCCTCGCTCGTTAACTCGTCATAGCCTATCCTCCTAACAATCTTATTCACCTTATCCCTAGGTCCATTACCTATGTAAACCCTCTCACCCACGTCAGCGGTTACGTTGGGTTTCAGCGTTAACTCAAGTAATGTGAAGAATTGCTCGCCTATAGCCTGTACGTACGGTTCATTCCTGGGAAAGCCCTTCCTTATTAATGACGGGTCCTTAGCCAGCATTTGCTCCGGTGGTATTATGTCCAGTATGTATGCATAATCCTCCCTCTTAACCATAGAGGCATCCCCTTTAGGATTGGTTCACGTTCCTTAATAGGTTAAGCATATCCTCGATATCCTTATCGGTGAATTCCCTCTTCTCGGAGCCGAGGAGTATCCTAAGTTCCTCGGCTGTTTGGGGAAGTACGTTAACCACCTGTATAGCCGTCAACCTAGCCAAGCCAAACCTCTTCATTAATTCAGAAACCAACTCCCTAGCCTTGTCTGGGTTAACCTTGGAGAATTTCCTTAGGTAATCCAGGGTGTTGTTTACGATCTCCTCATTAATCCCACTATTGGATACCTTCTCCTCGAGAATCCGAAGCGCCTCGGCCATGGAAATATCCTCAGAATTAATGATACGCTTAACCACAAATTACTCCCTGACTAAAAACCTATTTAAGGATTTATACCTCGGCAGGAGAATACTTAAATATCGGGTTTTAAGGATCACGTTGGGGTTTAGCGTGCATCGAACCCATGGTCTAAGGTACAAGTCAAGGAAGCTGCTGACCAAGAAGCCTAGGGAGAAGGGGAGACCAGGAATTTCAAGGTGGCTTTATGAGTATAAGGTTGGTGATAAGGTTGTTATTGATATAGACCCAACCTTCATAACCACAGCACCGCACAGGAGGTATCAGGGCAAGGTAGGCACAATAATAGGTAGGAGGGGTAAGGCGTACGAAATCGAGCTATACGTTGGTGGTAAACGGAAGATCATAATAACCACACCAGATCACATAGTACCATTCAAGGCCCAGCAACCCGTGGAAACAGGGTTAAAGGTATCGTAAGTAATGGAATCGCTTATGTTTAGGATGTCGATCTCCACAGGCTTAACCTCAAGAGCCAAGACTCCTGATAAACTGGGTTCCACATCACCGAAGTAACCGTGAACAAAGCCCCTAATGTTGAGATTACCCTGACACCTAATTACGAGCTCCAACAACCTGCCATCAATAACCCTGCTATCCAGCTCATAGACCATACTAACCCTCTTCTTAACCCTACCACCCAACCTCAACCTTTGGGTAACTTGTCTATTCCTAAAGTAATCATGCAATGACTTCAAAGCGTCGTCAGTCACTCGACCATTGGCGATTGCCAACACCCTATACGTGATCACGTAATTCCTACTCTCAGCCTTAACCTTCCTAACCATGGAACTCCTAACGTAAGACAGCACATTAAGTGAAATACCATAATTAATGCTTCCGAGGGCTTTACTAACCTCACCAATAGATGGTCTTCTACCAGGTCCTATAACCTGGATAATCATGGGTCTTCCATTACCAAGGACCCTAACGTTACCTGCCTCCCCACCCCCACTATGGATCACAACGCTCTGTGCGCCGTATATGCTGAGTGTCTCATTAATCGGCCATTTAACGCTGCCCCTACCAATTAACCTATACGCTCTCCTATACCTGGTGAGTAGGTATAGTGGCATTAGCTGTGTGGTAATGGTTCCGGTGGTTGTATCCAGGACAACCTCGACATCAGGCTCCTCCCTACTAAATGGAATGCCCAACAACGACGAAACCCTCTTACCCAACTCCCTATTTAATTCGCGCTTTATTGATTCCGCGCTCGTTATTCCAAACTCCGTGGTTATTTCAAGCTCTCGTCTTAACATGTCATTGGGCACCCTCGTGCCTAACCTAAAGGACTTAAACTCAGCCCTCAATGAACTCAGTGCATTGGCTATGTTCCTCGACCACTCATCAAGCCTGTTGAATATGGAGCTGCCGCATATGTAGCACGGTGTTGGTGACACATCAACCCCCATATTCTTAAGTAATAGCATGCTTGGTTCATGACCGCTAAGGGCAAGTGCTTTAAGGTCGCTGAGGAGTTCGTCGTTTAATCCTTCGCTCATTATCTTTTCATGTATGCTCATTAATAGGTAGTCCTTAATCGCTCTACCCCTCTCCTCATTACTAAGCCCAAAACCCAACCTGGCAAATAACCTACCTAAACAATGGTCGCAGAGTGGGTATTTCCTCAGCACATCCATTGCCTTATCAATACCCATCCCGTATCTAGGGTGAAATTAGGTATTAAAACATGTAATTGCGAATAGTCGCGTGAATCCCTACGTAATTGGCGCATTCATCAATGAATGCAGGATAAGATGGAGAAGCATTGAGGGTTTTTCGGATGCCGTTGACTATATTAAGTCGGTTGAGCCTGGCGTGGTCGTTACCAAGGATATTATTAGTGCACCAACTAACGTATGTGATGAAGTAGCCAAGCTATTACAAAGACCAGGTAGGCTTCTAACACTACTCAACGTAGGTGATTGGTTATTATTGATCAGGGGGCTCTATGACTTCAATGGTGAATTAATAGACCCAGAGCCCAACCTCGACATGCCAAACTTGGTGCTGAATATTAAGGTGCCAAGTAGGTCATTGGGTCTCGTGATTAGGGTCGTGCTTAAATTCCTAGACATAGGCAGTAGTGTATTCAGCAGTGATGATGGAAGAACCTACGTGATAGTTCACGATAGAGACTCCATAGCCAGATTCATAAAGACAATAAAACCTCACCTAGACCCAGAACAAAATATTGTGCTCAAAAATAAGTGGGCGAAGCATTATGCGCCCTATGGTAATCCAATAATTCTGTTGCATAATGCAAATCGATAACTCCTAAGGATATCAGGCGGTTTAGGCCTCTTCACCAAGGCTCTGCGTGGGTTCAACTCATCACCTAGCAGTGCAGTTTATTTAAGTGGCCAGTTAAATATAGTTTTTGATAATGATGATCAACCTAGGCTGCGCATGTGATGATGCGTGTGAGGGCTGATCGACAAAGGGTCATATTGGATACTCGAAATTCGTCTCGGCCTGCCTAAGCGATGGGCACCTACTGTCCTTCTCGCTCACTATGGCATTCTCCCTAATCGGCCATGGTATACCAACCTCAGGGTCATTCCAGGCAATGCACCTCTCGTGCTGTGGACTATACTCCTTAGTCTGTAGGTATAGGAACAAGGTGTCATCCTCAAGGGCTTGGAAGCCATGGGCAAAGCCGGGCGGTATCCAAAGGAGCCTCGGTTCCTCAGCCGATAACTCAACCATGACGTACTTACCAAACCAGGGAGAACCTTTCCTAATGTCAAGTGCCACATCAACAACGCGCCCCCTGATCACCGTGACCAACTTACCCTGCTCCATAGGCTTCAACTGGTAGTGCAATCCACGAACAACACCACGCTTAGACCTGCTGAGACTTACCTGAACAAAGTCATAAGCCACACCACCAGCTAGGAAATCAGTCCTTTTATAAAGCTCAGCAAAGAAACCCCTATGGTCCGGAAAGACGACGGGTTCGACAAGCACCACATCAGGTATCCCTAACCTAGTGAAGCCCCTGAATGGCACACCGTATTCCCTCAATAACGCCTTAATAAGTAGTACGGCTAATAAATTGGCAAAGAAACCAGTTAAAATAACTAAAAATACCGGTTAATAAGACTAAGGTATTACTAAATATGGTCATGCCATGAATGTGGTCACAAAGCCCGAAATCATAGTATCGATTAATGAGAAGACTGGGAAAGTTCCAGATTTTAGTGATGATTACGTATTAATGAGGGAGAAGGAGTTCAATGCCGTATTGGATGGCGTGAACTTATCAATAATACTCGCAATAATGAGAGGTCACACGCACTTTGTCGAGTTAATGAGGGAGACAGGGCTTCAAAAGGGGAAGTTGGCAAGGCGATTAAAGCGGCTATTGGATTCTGGCTGGATTACTAAGGAAGGTAATAAGTACCTTGTGAGCGGTCGAATATTTGTGGTGTACGATATTGGGGAGATTAATGGCAACATCACCATTCACATATCCACAGACAAGGGTGCATTCGCCGACCCTGTCTATGGTCTTGTGGTGATAAGCGGTGAACCACGGAATTACTGCTCAACATGTCCACTAAGGCAGGCCTGCGTCAATAATGTAAAGTCCATGGCCCGTAAATACGGCGTACAGCTCAGGGGCGTTGAGCCTGGTGAGGCTTATGTGGAATTGTTCAGGTTATTCGTGGAGAGGGATTTAACTAGGAAGTTGAGAAGTGGGTGGAGGATCATAATCAAGAAGGGTGAAGTGTAACTGCTGTATTACGGAAGATATGTTTATATTTCTCCTGTAATTGAATACTAAATTGATGGAGGAGAAAGCTGAAAGGCTGAGCAGGATTGTTAATGATTTCCTAAATAATGTTGAGAATGTTGGTGGCATCTATGTAGCATCATTGGATGGTTTATTGGTAACCCACGCATCGAAAATGGGCATCGACCCAGACAGGGTTGCTGCGATGATAGCTTCAATAAGTGCAGTGGGCGATAGGGTCAGTAAGGAGTTATTAAATGAGGAGTCAACGCACGTGATAGTACAGTCGCATAATGGGTACGTAATAATCAAGAAGAATGGAGATCTCGTATTTGGAGTTTTGGTCCATGGAATTGACGACTCCTCAATGGGTCTTGTTATGCTCGAGTTCGAGAAGTTACTAAATGCCATTAAGGATATTAAATGATTCATTTATGCGAGCCCTCATCACAAACATCAGCACTCGAGATCCTAATCACCAAACTATACAATGATAGATCCATAAAAAGCTTTACTAAACCCGGAGCATTTGACTAGCCCTGTGAGGGTTGTCACAAAGGAATTAACGATAACAAGTAAGAGACGTAGGGAGGTTATAAACATCACAAGCCATATAGAGTCCGCGGTTAGGGAGTCAGGTATTAGGAATGGAATAGCCCTAGTATTCCTACCCCACGCAACCGCAGGACTATTCGCCAATGAGGATGAACCAAGGATAAGGAGAGACTATGAGGGTTTATTCGAAAGATTAGTACCCGCCAGTGGTAATTATGAGCACAATAAGATTGATAATAACGCCGACGCCCACCTACTAGCCTCACTGTTCAAGCAATTTTACGTACTGCCGGTAATTAATGGCGAACTTATGCGAGGTACGTGGCAGGAGGTTTTCCTAGCGGATTTCGATGGTCCTCGAACGAGGAATGTCGTGGTTGTGATAATTGGTGAGTAAAACACCCTAAATGCCCTTCTCAAAGCTAAAGCCGTACCTCGCCCTCAACTCCCTGTACCTCTCCAGCGGTTCTGTGTAGGCGATCAAGTGATCCGCAACGTATATTGGCGCACCCAACCTAACAGCTATAGCCGTGGCATCACTAGGTCTTGCATCAAGCTGAAAGGTCTCGCTCGTCCTGTTGTCCTTAACGAATATTGTGGCCAAGTAAACACCATCAATCATGGCATCTATTGTCACCTTCTCCACGGTCACGTCAAGCCTATTTATCAACTCAACAAGTAGGTCGTGGGTTAACGGCCTATGGAAGGACACGAGACCCAACGCCTTCTTTATCGAGAATGATGCCGAAACATCTATCCTAATTGGCAGAACCCTCTCCTCCCACTCCTCTGTTGTGAATAGCATTAGGGCAACGCCCTCCTCGGGTATCTCGATGACGTCTAGAAGATCCGCCTTCAGGTACTTTGATCCCCCTGAGTTCTCCTCCCTAACCATTAAAGGTATCTACACTAACCCCTTTATTTACTTATTTATCTACTTATTTTTAGCCGTCACGATTCATGAAACTCCAAATTCTGATAGGGGAATGTCCTTCTCATTCCATGTTGCCATATCCCTAACCTTAACAACGCCCTGGGATACCTCCTTAGGGCCTACTATTACGAAGTACCTAACATTAATTTTGGAGGCATACTCGAGGGCGCTCCTCAAGCTCTTCTCGCCAGTATCTACAATGGCTTTATTGCCCTGGACCCTTAACCTACTGGCTAGTTTGTAGCCGAGGGCTATGTGGTTTCTATCGTTACCAACCACATAAATGTAATAATCAATCGGAGGAAAACCACGCTTAATGGAGCCCCTCTGTTCAAGAACTTCCATCAACCTCTCAATACCCATCGCGAAACCAGAGGCTGGCATTGGCTTACCACTGTATATCTCAACGAGATTATCGTACCTACCTCCACCGCCCACGGACAGCTTGTAGTCTGGTACGTACATCTCGAATACAATACCCGTGTAATAATCAAGCCCTCTCACGATGCCTAAGTCCATACTCATGTAATCAAGCACGCCATACATACCGAGAAAATCAACCAAGTCATTATAGTACTTAATGAAGTCATCACCAACCCCCAACTCCTTAAGTAGATCGGGCACCTTATTGAGACCCTCCGTAGTATTAGCCAACCTAAGGACCTCCTGGGCAACCTCTCTCGTTAACCCCAGCCCAATGAGCATCCTCTCCAACTCATCATCAGGCACCTTACCCCTCTTATCCATTATCCTAAGCACGCCCTGTTTAGCATCATTGGGTATTCCGAGCCTTGCGAGGAGTTGCTCAATGATTCTCCTATCATTAACCCTAATCCTGAAATCACCCAACTCAAGGGCTTTGAGCGACTCAACGCCGATTGTTAGGACCTCGGCATCAGCCCTAACACTCGATGAGCCCAGGAACTCAATACCGAATTGGTGAAACTCCCTATACCTACCATGCTGCGGTTCATCATACCTCCAAACCTTTGTTATGTAATACCACCTAATTGGTTTGGGCAAATCAACCCTATAGGAGACAACCCTAGCCACTGGAACAGTCATGTCGAACCTAAGCCCAACCTCCCTATCAGCCTTATCCCTGAAGTAATAAATCTC
>NZ_LCWN02000051.1:0-16137 GCF_002078205.2 Vulcanisaeta sp. EB80 | reverse complement strand
ACCTGTATATGTGAAGTATTATATCGCCGGCTTGGGTAGTCACGGCCTGGGCCGCTTGGGCCTTGGACTCTGCCTTGACACCCTCGACCTCACCCTCGTAGATCACGCCGTGCGTTGCGTCTACCGTGTAAACCTCACCATCCCTTAACACGCTGGTGGCGTTCCCAGTACCCACTATCGCTGGTATACCCAGCTCCCTAGATACTATGGCTGCGTGGCTCGTCATACCGCCCTCATCCGTCACTATGGCCGACGCGATCTTCATGTATGGTACCCAATCGGGGTTGGTCATCTTAGTCACCAATATGTCGCCCTTACCCATCTTGCTCCTGGCATCCTCAAGCGTTAGGCAGATCCTCGCCCTACCAACAGCCACACCAGGGCTTGCAGCCATGCCCTTAACAACGACCCTACCGCCCGCTGCGCCACCCTCAACTCGCTTTGCCTTTCCGGCGCTATGCACTGTCTCGGGCCTTACCTGCACTACGTACACCTCGCCCGTGTCTGCATCAAGTGTCCACTCAATGTCTAGGGGGTATCCATAGACCTTCTCAAGCTCGATACCAATCCTGGCGAGCTTTACAACCTCCTCATCGCTGAGGGATGGTTTTACGGCTAAGTCCTGTGGAACCTCTACCTCCTTAGTGAGGCCGGCACTGTCCCTAACAACCATCAAAGTCTTCCTGGATATGTACTTATCCCTTATTGATAGGTCGCTCTTATTCACAATCCATCTGTCAGGCGTGACTTCACCGCCCACAACAGCCTCGCCAAGGCCCCAGGAGGACTCTATAACAACCTCATCCTCACTACCAGTCACTGGGTTTATTGTGAACATTACACCAGCCGACCTGGCATTAACGAGTTTCTGAACCACCACAGCCATTGAACTCCTCTCGTGAGGTATACCGTGCTCATCCCTGTACGCCAAAGCCCTGGCACTGTACGTACTGGCCCACACATCCTTAACACGCCTAATGACCTCCTCAACACCGACAACGTTTAGGTACGTGTCCTGCTGACCCGCAAAGCTCGCAGTCCTGAGGTCCTCGGCAGTCGCGCTGGATCTAACGGCTACCGGGACCGCGCTTAGATTAGCCCTCCTACTGAGCTCCGCGTAGGCCTTGGCTATCTCATCAACCAGGTCTTTGGGGACCTCAGCATTTAACAACAGGGACTTGATGGCCTTACTTGCCTCCTCATACTCCTCAGGCCTTCCCTCCCTAACCAACTCCCTAATCGTACTAATTACCTTATCCTTAAGCCCATTACTTTCCATGAAGTAGTCAAAGGCCCATGATGTAACCACAAAACCCGGTGGAACTGGTACACCAAGTTTAACGAGTTTATTGAGGTTAGCACCCTTACCACCAAGCGCCAACGAATCCTCCTCCAAACCCTCGCCAAGCCAAATAATGAGTTTTCGGGAGCTCACGAGAGCACCGTAAGATATAACTAATTAAATACATTTGTATGGATAAATCATTATTAAACCAACGAAATTAATTAATAGATAAATATTTATTCAACATTTGATATATCTCGCTTTCTACACCTTGGCTGGTTTAAATTACCCGTGTTTGCAGGGCAACCACTTCCACTCTTAGGCTTTTACCCGGCGGGCTCGGGCTTAGCCACCCTCTCTTATTATCGGGTGATACGGTGTGGATAGGGCACTTCACTTAGAGGATTGAGTTACTGCTCTCTCAAGAAAATACGGAAAAATTAATAACTAACTAATAAATCGTAGAGAACTTCGTTATCTTATTGGCACAATGTTTGGCGATGATGTTTTAAATACCTATACTTTACAGAGGCAATGGTATTTGAAATGCTTCTGGAGAGACGGCTATGGCTTCTATGCCGCACACTCAACAACCCGCTAAGGCCTTCGATGAGGACCCGGAATGAGGGACTTGGGTTTACATAGGCTTACGGCTATTGTTTCGAGTAAGGGTTAATCGTAATTAAGGGTGTCTAGGAAGTTTCGTATTATTCGGATGCCGTATTGCGTCCCCACGCTTTCAGGGTGGAATTGAACGCCAAATATCGAATATTCAATGTGCTCCACAGCCATTACCTCACCATCATCCTCACTAACCGCCGTAACCCTCAGCGGCTCCTTTACATCATCTATAACGAGGCTGTGGTACCTCATACCCTCGAAGGCCTTTGGTAGGTTCTTAAATAGTATCGAGTCGCTAATCACCCTTATTGTGCTTGTCTTGCCGTGCTTAATGACCCTAGCCCTCCTAACCCTAGCTCCGTAGACTGCGCCAATTATTTGGTGGCCAAGGCATACGCCCAGTATTGGCACCCTACCCGCGAAGTGCCTAATGACCTCGGGCGATATACCCACATCCCTCGGGTTCAGGGGATTTCCAGGCCCTGGAGATATTATTATACCGCCAGGCCTAAGCCTCTCTATCACCTTCACCGTAACCTCGTCATTCCTAAAAACCAAAGGCTTGGCACCCAGTTCACCGATATACTGCGCTATGTTGTATACGAAGGAGTCGTAATTATCTATTATGACTACCGTACTCATATCCCCATCACCCTCTTCAAAGACCCGAGTTTGTGCTCGGTCTCTTGAAACTCAAGTTCGGGCACTGAGTCGTATACGATGCCGGCGCCCGCCTGTATCCTAGCTATGTCCTTATTTATCATTATCGACCTAATTATTATCGCGAACTCACCACCATCACCACTGAGTATACCCAGGGCGCCCGCGTACGGCCCCCTGGCCTCCCTTTCGTACTTTGCGATAAGCTCCATGGCCCTAGGCTTGGGCGCACCACTCACGGTACCGGCTGGGAACGCGGCAAAGAGGGCGTCGACTACGTTGTAACCCCTCTCTAGGACACCCTCTACGCGGGATACGAGGTGCTGCACGCTTTGGTATTTCTCAACGGCGTAGAGCTCCTTAACCCTAACTGTGCCGAACCTGCATACCTTACCTAGATCGTTGCGTGCCAGGTCAACGAGCATCACGTGCTCAGCCCTATCCTTGATACTACCCATCAACTCATCCTCAAGCCTAAGGTCCTCCCAGGCATCAGCACCTCTGGGTCTCGTGCCGGCTATTGGGTGTGTCTCCACAATGTTTCCCTCAACCTTAACCAACAACTCAGGGCTAGTACCTGTTATGTACCTATCCCTAAACCTCATGTAGTACATGTAGGGTGATGGGTTTAGGTCGGCTAGGTTTTCGTAGAGCGTCATTAGGTCACCCCTAACTTGGTAATCCTCATACCTAGACAGGACAACCTGGAAAACCTCACCATTCCTAATATCCTCAAGGGCTCTCTCAACCCAGGAAATGAAGGATTCCTTAGGCGTTGCGCCAAGTCTACCAACAACCTCAAAATCCCCGTGCTCAATCTTAGCATCCCTCAGCAATTCACCCCTCACATACGCCCTACCCAGTAGGTTATCGTAAACAACCACGTTTGCTGGCTTGAAGAACTCTGCAACAGGCCAGTTGGGCTTCGGCAGTAATTTTGCTAGGTATGGCTCTATATGTATCACGGCTTCGTACGATAGGTAGCCCAGGGCAACATCACCATGCTCGAGATCGCCTAGGCCCTTAGTAATGCGTTGAAGCTCACCGTATAAATCACCATCCCACTCGATTATTAACTCCTCATCAACGCCCCAGGCAACCACCGTGTACCTGGCTCTACTTGGGAAACCAGGGCCGCTCTCGAGTAATGCGACGTGATCCTCACCATTACTAACCAACGCCCTAACCAAATCCCTGGGCTTCGGCATGTATTGTAGAGGTATCTTCCTAACCACCATTCTTAATCACCTCGTATAACCTCCTCACCAACTTCTCATCTTTACGCCCAGGGCTTGACTCAACACCGGAGCTAACGTCTATTAGGTACGGCCTATACCTAAGGATAACACCCACATTGCTTGGGTTAATACCGCCCGCAAACCCTACCTTATTAACGCCACCGAACCTCCTCACCACATCAATGGGTATCTTCAAACCATGCTCAAATGATTTATAACCAACCTTGGGCGCGTCGATCAATACGTACTCCACATCATCATGATCAACCAACTCGGTAATCCTAGAAAGCCCATGCTCATCATTATAGTTAATTACTGGGGCGATCCTAAGGCCGTACTTACGTGCCATCCTCAAGCCATCAATGTCCACCATACCGTGATACTGCACAACGGGGAAGCCCAACCTGGATGCGAGGTCAACAGCGGACTTAAGGTCAACTCCCTCAACAACAGCCACAGGCTTTCGGTAACCAACACTGTTGGCAATATCCCTAGCCACGCCTAGATCCACGAGCCTTGGTGTGGCGACTTTGGACATTACGATAACGCCAACGTAATCCGCGTACCTACTCACCATTATGGCATCATCCACATTAGTTACACCACACACCTTCATGAGCGTCATGACCTACTCACCCTGACGAGTTCATCGATATAGCCCCATAGGCCCTCATCCAACCCTGACTTGACAAGCTCAACACCATCCCTCAAATCTCTAACCACACCAGCCACGTAGAGCGCGAAGGCGGTGTTGGCTATTATGAAATCCCTAGCCGCAGCATCAACGCCAGCCACAGCCCTCCTAAACCTCTCAACACTATCGAGAGGGCTTGCGACACGGACATCATCAACCCTATAGGTACCCAGGCCCAAGTCCCTCGGCTCTATGGAGTACTTATCCACACTAGACCTCCTCACCTCTACAACGGTGGTTTTGCCGAACACGGAAACCTCGTCAATGCCCGGCTCCCCGTGAACAAGGACGGCCCTTTCGAAATCGAGCACCGAGGCTGCGCGGGCCATGGTATCCAATAGATGCGGTTCAGCGACACCAATTAACTGCCTAGTTACCAGGGCTGGGTTCGCCAGGGGCCCTATCAGGTTGAATATCGTCCTAATACCCAACTTCTTCCTTATTGGCATGACATTGCGCATTGCTGGGTGGTAGGCGGGGGCGAAGGCGAAGGTGAACCTATGCTTAAGCGCCATCTGCGCCGCCTTATCGGGAGGTATGTTTATGTTAAAGCCAAGGGTTTCCAGGAAGTCAGCACTGCCGGATGCCGATGAAACACCCCTATTGCCGTGCTTAACAACGTAGGCCCCCAGGTAGGCCGAGACCAGCGCGGCTATTGTTGATGCATTCAGTGTACCGAAACCATCACCCCCAGTGCCTGCGGTGTCTATGAACCTAACCCCCTCATCACCAAGCGGTATCCTCACACAGCTATCCCTAAGCGCCTTGGCAAAACCAGCGATCTCCTCGGCAACCTCCCCCTTAACCCTCAACCCCATCAATATCGCCGCACCCAAGGCCTCATCAATTCCGTTGAGCATGTCCCTGGCCACACCATAGGCCTCCTCGAGTGTTAGATCGACCCTTCTGGCGATTTTGTCGAGGATGTTCCTCATGCCCATCACCCAACAATCCTCTCGTAGAAGTCCTGATCCAGCAAACCGTGTCCCGATAGGTTAAACGCGATGACGGAGCCTCGCGGTAATCTCCTAGCCTCATCAATCACAGCCCTAATTGCATGGGAGGACTCTGGCGCCGGTATTATTCCCTCAGCCCTGGCAAAGAGCCTCGCAGCTTCCATGACCTCATCCTGCCCATACGACCTAGCCTCAACAATACCCTCCCTGGTAAGCAATGAAAGGGCTGGTGCGGCGCCGTGGTACCTAAGCCCAGCGGCATGTGTTGGTGGTGGTACGAAGTCGTGGCCCAGCGTCAACATCTTCACCATGGGTAATAAACCACCCGTATCTGGAAAGTCGTAGGTGTACTCACCCTTCGTTAACTTAGGCGCCGCCTCAGACTCCACGGCAAGGAACCTCGTTCTTTCAAAACCCTCACCCCTCAGCTTCGCGCCTATCATTGGGAATGAGAAACCACTGAAGTTCGAGCCACCGCCAACGCACCCTATTACCAAGTCGGGCTCCTCAGGTAATTGCTTTATAGCCTCCATGCCGATCACGGTTTGGTGAAGTACAACGAAGCCAAGCACACTACCTGGTATGTACTTCCTACCCTCACCCATGAGCGTGTACTCAATGGCCTCGGTAATAGCCAACCCCAAACTACCTGGGTGATCCGGCCTAGCCCTGAGTGCCTCCCTACCGTATTTCGTCAACTCACTCGGGCTTGGGTGCACATCGGCGCCATAAACCCTCATGAACAGAACCCTATTCTTCTTGCCCATGTATGAGCTCCTCGTCATAAAGACCGTGGCCTTAATACCAAGTAATGACGACGCTAATGAAACGGCCAAACCCCACTGTCCAGCGCCTGTTTCGGTAACAACCTCCCTAGCCTTGTCCTTAATGGCGTAGTAAACCTGCGCCAACGCTGTATTAAGCTTATGAGAACCAGCGGGTAATGCACCCTCGAACTTATAGTAGATCCGAACACCAGTATTCAACGCCCTCTCGAGACCCACAGCCCTGAATAGTGGTGTTGGTCTGCCAATCCTCGCGTATAACTCCCTAACCTCATCGGGTATTGGGACATACCTAAGTGCCGTGAACTCCTGATCCAACAACTCGCTTGGTAGTATCCTCATGAGCAATGCTATCCTTGAATCCCCATCGTAGGGGTCTATGGGTGGTGGTAACGGCTTTGGCAAATCCACATTTATGTTATACCAATAGTGGGGTATCATCATGCTAAACCACCCCTTAGTTCCATCATGAATCTCCTACATTCCTCCCCATTACCTAGTTTATCCACAAGCGCCGTACCAACAACCACAGCATCTGCTCCAGCATTGATTACCAACCTAACCATTTCAGGGCTATTTATTGCAAAACCAGCAACTAGGGTCGTGCCATCAACAAGCCTCCTAACCTCTCTAATATTCCTCTCAATGTATAGCGGCAGCTTTATACCAGTGGCTGCGTAAAGCCCTAGGTACATGAAGAGTGGTTCATACTTAACGAGCAGGTTCACAAGTCTATGAGGTGTGTTGCTGGCTACGAAGAAGCTTGGCCTTAAGCCATAATTCCTCATGGTTACCACGTAATCCTCAAGCCTATCAATATGTTCGAAGAGTAGGTCTGGGAATAGGACTGAGGACGCACCAACCTCACTAGCCACCTGAGCAACCAACTCCAGCCTATTAGCGTAATCCTCAATGTACCCCATTAGTATCGTTGGTATGGTGCCATACCTAGCAACATTGATCGCATCCAACCCCTTCAACTCAGCCGCAAAGTGGGTCTTCCTTATGACTGGCCCATCATACTTAGGATTTAAGGTTGGTATACCAACCTCGAGGAAATCCGAGACCTCCGAGAGGCACTTAACGGCATTTAGAAACAAGACCTTGTTTGGGTAGGTAGCTGTTATATAGGCGCCGAGACCCGGTTTTCTTATCTCCATTGGGGCATGATACCCACCAACAGGTTGGGCGCTAAGGGGTTTAAAAACATTATGTATACAACCCACATGCTTATCTATAATAACTATTAATCCACGAAATAATTTATAACCCTATAATAATTTCAGTAATCTAAATATCCTACTTAGCTTAGTTTCCAACCTCCTTATCCTGGGGGATATCTTAGCATTTCATCTACGATGAAATCAGCCATCATAAACCAGCGGATTTTAATGTGAGCAATGCTTTTTACCTAGTCGTTCATTTGATGCCTAATGGACTTTCTAGATGTGGTGAGGGGGTTGACTATGAGACGTATTAACGCGATGGGGCTCAGCGTGAGGGTTTCGAGTATGATTAAGGCCATTGAGGATAGGAACTCTGAGGGTTACCTGGCACTCATTGCTGAGTACAAGAGGGCAAGTCCAAGTGGTGTCATTAGGCTCGATCTTGACCCATGGACGTACTTCGACATCGTCAGTAGGTACGCCACAGCCTTCAGCGTATTGGTTGAGCCAATCTACTTCCTCGGCTCACCACTGTTCATAAAGGTGGCGTTAGGTTACGGTAAGCCAATACTGTATAAGGACTTCGTCATTGATGAAAGGCAGGTGAGGGATGCCAAGGAGCTTGGCGCAAGTTCTATCCTCCTTATAAAGAGGTTATTGGGTGATAGACTATGGGATTTCGTGGAATTAGCCGTTAAGGAGGGTCTTGAACCCCTCATTGAGGTTGACAATGAGGATGACGCGATCGATGTTGTGAATACGAATCCTAACATTATGTTAGGTATTAACGCTAGGGATTTGGGCAACTTATCCGTGTCTCTTGATCGATCCATATCGATAATTAGGCTTGTTAGGGGCAAGGCTGACTTAGTGATTGCCGAGAGTGGTGTGAAGGATGTTGATGACGCTGTTAAATTAGCTAGGGAGGGCGCGAACGCAATACTTGTTGGCACAGCATTAATGAGGAGGCCTGAGCTCTCTAGGGATTTGGCGAATGTGAGGCTTTGAAGTTTAGAGGCCTAGTGCCTTCGTTACCAACTCAGTTATGTGCGGTGTATAATCAATGCCCTTCCTCTTGAGACCATGCAAGTCAATTACGTATAACTCAGGCTTGATGTCATTATCACCCAGGTAATTACTTAGTAAGTCCTTACTTGGCGCATTCACAATAATCTTTCCAGCACCAAGCGCCTCCTTAGCGTGCTTGAGTAATCTGAAGTCCATGAAAACCGCAACCTCAGGCCTCGTGACCGGGCCTCTCTCGTAAATGGGTTCTTTCGACACCCTAACATGCACCCTAGCCATAGTCTCTCTACGCTCTGGGTCATACTCAGGGTAAGCCATTACATAAAATCCACGCCTTATCAAGTCCTGAACCAGCCGATCAACCATTAGATGAATGCCATCCCCACTTTTACCGTAGAATATTACTTCATGTACCTCGGGCATACGTGGCTGATGTATTCAATGCTTAATAAAAGGATTTATGCAAATTCTTAAGGAATTATAATTAAGAACTTAGTCAATGGTTAAATACATATTTAGACAGTCGTGGCCTATCAATGCGCAATTTAACCATGCCACTACACAATCAGTACCTGCGTCCTCGGTATGATCCTCTCATCCGCACCCCACTCAAGAAGGGTCTTAATCGCCCTCTCACCGTCGACACCCATGTCCATTGTGTAGTCATTGATGTACATATACACGAACCTCCTCGTATCCTCTAAGCTCAAGCCCCTGGCGAATTCCATGGCATGCCTCAACGCCTCCTCAGGGTTATTCATCGCATAACGAAGGGATTCGGTAAGTGCCCTCTTCACCTCGGTGGCTACGTCCATACCTAGTGATGCCTTCACGACATCGAGACCGAGGGGTGTCGGTAATTTTGTCTGCTCGAACCACCACTCACCGAGATCCATTATCTTCCTCAACCCATGCCTCTCATACGTTATCTGTCCCTCGTGAATTAAGACTCCAGCGTCAACCACGCCGTTTGATACAGCATCCATTATCTTATCAAACGGCAGCTCCACCGTTTTAGCGTCGGGCATTGCAAGCCTTAGTAGTAAGGTGGCTGTCGTGTAGGTGCCCGGTACGGCCACGAGTCCTGGCTTATCTCCCTTACCAACAACCACAGGGCCGTACCTAATGCCCATGGACGCCCCAACCCTCAGTATGTAGTACCTATCGCCTATGTATGCCATGGCGTGCGTACTAACCGCAGACACATCCAACCTAGCATGCATCGCTAACTTGTTAAGGGTCTCAATATCCACCAGGAACTCCCTAACCCTAAACGGAGCATTAACCTTGCCTCTCTTGAGGGCGTAGAACATGAATGCATCGTCAGGGTCAGGACTATGCCCAACAAGCAACTCCATGCACACCAACCAGGGGATTCCTGAATTACCTCACTTAATAACATTACTTCCCTCGCCCAGCTCAAGATAATTTAGGCAGTTGGGCAATCCGAAGATCGTTAATTCCTCACTTATGCCCTTAATAACCTCATCATTAACAACATACTTGACACTACCTAGCAAGTAATCCCTAGTGATTTTCTCAGAAACACCCAACCTACGGGAAACCTCCTCAATCAATGGATCTGGATTCCCGAAGAACTTATTGAGGGATTTGCTTAATGAATCAATGACGTGCTTAACCCCCTCATAGTCAACACCAACCCTAGTCACCATGACTGCGTAAACAAGTGGTTTGCCCACCCTCGACTCCCAAAGCTCACCAACGTCCACTATGTACGGGAACCCCCTGTCAACCATTCTGAGCGCCTCATCACCTATGACCAACACTCCCTCGTACTTATTGAGTGCATCTATGGGGTCCGAAACCCTATTGAATGTGATGCCCATTAATTTCGAGAGTGCCAGGGCATTAACGCTTGTGTCCTCAACGGCGGCGAATCCCCTACCTAGGCCCCTGAATAGTCTGGCCGATATTATGGGTCCTCGGCTATAGATTGCGAAGGCGGGTATGACAATAAGCGCGTCGCAGTGCATTGCGGCGTAGGTTATGGGGACAAAAGCCACATCCACAGCGCCCTCAAGTACCAACTTTATAGATTCATTATTGCCAACAGATAGGGGGTTCAACCCGGAGTAACGGAATAATGGGTCACTGTGTACATACCTAAGCCTGGCAACCCTCATGGCTTCACCTCAATCAACTTCCTATGCAAGGTATCCCTGAGATACGGCCTCCTACCAACCTCCCTAGCTATACTAGCCAACTCCTCAATTGTTGTATATTCACGAAGGCCCGCCTGTTTCATGACCTGCTCATTGATCATGGTGCCAACCAGGTCGTTAGCGCCAGACAACAGCAGTGTTGACGCCAGCCTCTTACCCGTGGATGCCCAATAGGCCCCAATCCTCCCTATAGTACTGCCAAGTATTAGCCTCGATATTGCGATGACCTTAATATCATACTCAGGCGGTGCCGGTCCCTTAACAATACCGTCCTTAAGCAACCTGGTGTTCCATGGTACGAACTTTATTGGTATAAACATCAACACACCACCAGTCTCCTCCTGTAGCCTCTTGATAGCCATCACGTGCTCAACAATGTGGTGCGGCTGCTCAATGTGCCCATAAAGCATTGTTGCGTTTGTGTGGAGACCAACCTCATGGGCTTCCTTCTGTATTCTTAACCAGGTATTTGCATCGAACTTATACGGTGTTATGATTTTCCTAACATCCTCACTCAATATCTCCGCTCCCCCACCAGACAATACATCCAACCCAGCAACCTTAAGTCTCTCGAGAACCTCCCTACTGCTCATTCTCCAAACCCTGGCGTAGAAGTCGACCTCAGCCGCCGTGGGTCCCTTGATTATTATCTCAGGCACAGCCCTCTTAACACCGCTGAACACCTCCTCGAAGTACTCGATGGTTAGGTCTGGGTTGAAACCACCGTTTATGTGGAGTTCATCAACACCATACCTAGCCCTGGCCTCCCTAACGGCGTTTATTATCTCCTGCGGCGACCTGACGTAGGCCTCTGGGTGTTTTGGTGGTCTATAGAATGCGCATATGGGGCATTGTGCCACGCAGATGTTGCTGTAGTTGATCACGACATTGTTTACGAAGGTCACGGAGTTTCCCGTTACTTTCTCGGTAATTTCATTAGCCACCTTAGCTAATACCCTGAAATCGCACTCAACGAATAACCTAACGGCATCGTTTTTAGATAATCCATTATTCACGATGCTCCGTACATAATCGGCATCGCACACCTCATGAGGTGCTCACATTACTTTATAAGTTATTGCTCCACGTTAGGTGGAAATACGCGTTAATATAAATAAGGGGGTGCATAGGCACGGTTATGTGAGTAATCCCCTAGAGAAGGCTTTGTATGGCGATAAGTTGGGTATTACCGATATTGAGGCGTTATTTGACGTTGACCTGTGGGATTTGGGCATGGCCGCTGAGTCCCTAACACGGAAGTACTTCGGCGATGTGGTGACCTTTATCCCAAACATGATACTTAATTACACCAACGTGTGCGTGATAGCCTGCAGGTTCTGTGCTTTCTATAGACCCCCAGGGCATCCGGAGGCGTATACGTTGAGTGTTGAGGAGGCTGTTAGGAGGGTTGAGTATGTGGATAAGACCTTCGGGATTAGGCAGGTCCTTGTCCAGGGTGGTATAAACCCCGAGCTAGGTATTGAGTATTACGAGAGCTTGTTCAAGGCGATAAAGGCTAGGCTACCGCACGTGGCTATACACGGTCTCAGCCCAATCGAGGTTGATTACCTGGCTAGGAAGCATAGGATGAGCTATGCCGAGGTTCTCGATAGGTTGAGGCTGGCTGGCATGGATACCCTGGCTGGTGGTGGCGGTGAGATACTCGTTGATAGGGTTAGGAGGGAGATTGCGCCGCACAAGATAAGCACTGGTGATTGGCTGCTTATTATGGAGACGGCGCATAGGATGGGCATAATGAGCAACGCCACAATGATGTATGGGCACCTGGAAACTAGGAGGGATTGGGCTGAACACTTGTACAACATACTCCAGCTGCAGAGGAGGACACATGGCTTCCTCTCATTCACAGCCTGGAATTTTGAACCAGGAAATAGTGAGTTGACGCGGGCTATTCCGTACCCAAAGACATCGGCAACACTCCTAAGGGTTGTTTCAGTGGCTAGGTTGGTGTTTAGGAATGAGTTGCCCCACATACAATCAAGCTGGCTCTCGAACGGCCTTGACGCAGCTAGGTTGGCGCTTAGGTTCGGTGCTAACGACTTCGGAGGTACGCTTTATGAGGAGAGGGTTATACCAGCTACGGGGCTTAGTATGCCCGTACTAACTAGGGACGATGTGGTTAATCTAATTAGGGGGCTTGGTTTGAGACCGGCTGAGAGGGATAATTGGTATAGGGTAACCAAGTATTACTAAGGTGGCGTTTAGTAATACTTAAAGTTAGCACCAAGCTTCTCCAAATCCCACGTAAAGGTTGGCCAGGACTTGCTCACGCCCTCCCAATCCATAACAATCACGGGCTTTCTAGCCAACAAACCACCAATTACGCTCATGGCTATGATCCTGTGATCACCCTGCGTATTAACCTCACAACCACCAACGAACTCGTTGACGCCATCGATCTCCATAACACCCTCACCCTCATTGATACTCGCCGAAGCACCCAAGCACCTCAGTACCTCAGCCATAGTCCTCAACCTATTGCTCTCCTTATACGCCAAATGCCCCACACCAGTCATCCTAGACCTGCCCCTCGCCCTAGCCATTAATAGGGCCAACGGCATTGCTATGTCGGGCGAATCCCCAAGATCAACCGTTATTGGTCTTAACTCCTTAACCGCCGAACCCCTAACCAATAGGGAGTCCCCATGTTCCTCAACCTCAACGCCCATGTTCCTGGCATGGCCTATGAACGCATACTCACCCTCCACAGCCTTGTCCCTATACAGACCCATTATTTTTAAGTCAATACCTGCCAAGGTTGCGAGGACTATGTAAAAGGCTGATAGGGCGTAATCGCCAGGTACCGTAACCTCCTCATTAATAGCCCTATAATCCTGAGAACCACTGACGTATATTGAGTTATCCTCAACCTCAACCTTTATGCCAAACTCCCTAAGTACTGTCAGGGTTGCGTCTATGTACGGCCTGGATTTGATGGGCGGTTTTATGCTAGCCTCAATGCCTCCCTCAGTTAATGGTGCTAGGTATAGTAGCGATGATATGTATTGCGAACTGATTGAACCACTTATTGACACGTAACCACCAACCAACCTACCACCAACAATCCTAACAATGCCTCCAGACCTATCGATCTTAGCATTTATGCTCCTCAGGGCATTTATCAACTCATCCATCGGCCTACCCACCAGTGAACCCCTGGGTATGAGCAGTGTGGTACCCTCAATACCTGAGTACACCCCAGTTAGGGTTCTGAACGTAAAACCACTCTCACCAACATCAATAACCCTAAACCTCCCTGGATCAACCCCACGCCTAGCCCTGACCTGTCCGCCCCTAATCTCGATCTCCGCTATGGGCTTAACTCCCCTCAGCATCGACCAAGTATCATCACCCCAATTCAACCCACCAAGTGTGACCCAGGTCCTTGATAATGCCGAAGCCAGCAGGTACCTCAGGGTAAAGGCCTTACTCGGTGGTGCTTCGACAATGCCCTCCCTGGGGTTAAATCCATTAATGATTAACTTACCCATTATGAAATAACCTAGGTTAATGAATAATAAGCTTTAAGATGGTGCATTCAATAACTTAAGCACCGAGTCCATTATCGACTCCTCATCAAGCCCATAGAATCTCAGTAACTCCTCCTCAGATCTACCCCAATGCCCATAACCATTAACACCAAAAATCCTAACCCTAGCCATACCACTCACCAACTCCGCTATTGCTGAGCCAAGCCCACCCCTCGGTGAGTGCTCCTCAACCACGATTATCCTACCAACCCTACGGGCAATCCTCCTAATGAGATCCTCATTTAGGGGCTTTATTGTCGGTACATTATAAACCCCAGCGCTCACACCCATCTTCCTTAGGTTTAACGCGGCCTGCACGGCATTGTATAGGACTGGGCCGTAACCCATTATCGCCACATCATCGCCATCAACAATACTATATAATTCACCAATCCTGAACTCATAATCCAAGTCCATCGTTATCGGTGGTGAGTAGTCGCGTCCAATCCTAACGTAGACAGGGCCTTTATGCTCAATAACCCTTGGCAACACCCTCTCCACATCCCAAGCATCGGCTGGCGCTATGACGACCATGTTATCCAAGCTCCTCATTAGGGCTATGTCCTCAAGGGCCTGGTGGCTTGGTCCATCGGCGAAATCGCTCAAGCCCGCGTGAGTCGCCACCAGCTTTACATTCAGGTTCATCCTACCCAGGGAATTCCTAACCTGTTCCCAACCCCTCATCATAAACATTGCGTATGCTACCGCCACCGGTACATAACCACCAAGCGCGAATCCCACCGCAACGCCGATTAGGTCCTGCTCGGAAATGCCCACGTTGAAATACCTACCAGGGAATCTCTCACCAAAATACCTAGCCCTCGTTGACTCGCCAACGTCAGCCGTAATAACAACGAGTCTATCGTTATCCTCACCAAGCCTTGCGAGTGTTACGCCTAGGGCTTCCCTCATGGAGAACTGGGGCCTGGGTGGTGGATTGAGCGTTTGTTTGTGGGTATTTTCGAGACCTCTCACGCCCTTACCCCTAACCGTGCTTAGGAATATGGCTGTGGGCTTGTTCCTAAACTCCCTGGCCTTCATCAACAACCTAAACATTTCCTCATAATCATGACCATTGCCATAAAGCACATTCCAACCGATCGCCTCAAAGATCCTCGCATAGTTTACGGGCTTTATTGTCGATGTTGATCCATCGAGTTGGTAACCGTTCAAACTGATTATGGCTATTAGGTTATCGACGCCGTATTTAACAGCCGTCATAGCGGCCTCCCAGGATTGGCCCTCATTAAGCTCACCATCACCTAGCAGCACATAGACGACACTATCACCACAACCCCTAACCCTATTAGCCAATGCTAAACCAACACCCATGCTTAAGCCTTGACCTAGCGAGCCAGTGGTGGCGTCTATGTACGGTAAATCCATGTTGTCTGCATGGGTTGATATGACCGAGTGTGTTTGGTTAATCTCCATAAGTCTTTCAATAGGTATTAACCCCTCAACAACCAATATTGAGTACAAAGCCGGTGCCACATGACCAATGCTCAGGATGAACCTATCCCCACACTCACCACCCCTCCTCATTACCCTAATCACCAAGTTCACTATATCAAGCGCCGCAAGCGATGATCCAAGGTGTACGTATGGAAACTCCCTATCAAGCCTTAGCAAAACCTCCCTCGCCTTATCCCTAACCTCCACAAGCCTATCGAAGTTCGGGATATCGCTCAGCTTCCCAATCACCATTGGAAGTTTCGATATTCCATACGACCAAACCACAAACATAATAAATATTTAAGGATTATCCTCACCTATATTTTCTATAGTTTGCATAAAACTGACCCCTTTCCCGCCTTTTGTGGCGGGTTTTGTTGGGGTCTTGGTTGTTACACCGCTTTGTGGGTGCTACTTTGTTGTGGTCTACGGTGAAGGAGAGTGGCTTCTTTATGATTAAAGGCACTTTGCCTGTTGCCTTCCTCATTATGTTCAATGCCCCATTTAGGTCGCTGTG
>NZ_LCWN02000050.1:0-16165 GCF_002078205.2 Vulcanisaeta sp. EB80 | reverse complement strand
ACCAATGAGAGACTTGAGCTTATAAGGAAGGGGTTGATGAATCCGTTATATCCATTAAAGCGTGAGTACTTAGCCACGTTGTACGAGCTTGTGGCCAACACAGAGGGTGGTAAGGCATCACCGAGGGCTCTTGTGAAGTTCACGTCAAAGCTTCTGGATTTTCTTGTTGATAGGGGTGAGGAGCTAAATTATGGTACATTTGAGGAGTTCCTAAGAATGGAGGTCTCCACCGGCGAGTTAAAGGTATTCCTTGATGTGTTAGGTGAGGGACCAAGTGATGACAAGAGCCAAGGGGTCTTCAAGGCATTATTACTGTCTGGCGCTCCAAGGACTATTAATGAACTAAACTCAGAGCTTGGTTTTGACTCTACCCCTATCGTGAACGCGTTAGTTAAGGCTGGTCTTGCCGAGGAGGTTCAGATTGTTAGGGTTAAGTTGAATGCTGATGCATTGGATAGGATAAATAATGAGCTGGTGAAGCTGGGCATGGCACCCATTGAGGGTGACTTGAGGGATATCTCGATTAGTTATGGTTCGTACTACACGGCATATGAGGATGGCCCAATGATATACATAATCCTACCCAGCAATGCCAAGGCTGACTTTACGAACGCCATTAGGGCATTTCAAGCATCTCCACGCCTCCATAGGTTGTTAGTCTTTGGTAGGGAGCTTGAGGAGGTTGTTAGGGCTAGGGAGGAGGTTAGTAAGGCCATTGGGATCTTCAACTCATTCCATGAGGAGTTGGCTGCAGAGATCGTTAGGGCTGCCGTGAACTTCCAATCAACGTTATACCCGGTACTCCAGAATACCTGGGCTACGGTTTATGAGGGTCCTCTCGATGCTAGACTTGGGGTTGTGGTTGGTCTTGATGTTGACGTTAATCAATTGGTTAGGTTCCTGGGTAAGGTGATTAATGAGGGTGTTATCACGATTAACGGTCAGGAGAGGGTGCTGGATGCTCTGCTCGTTGTGGTTGCTTCGAGGTCGTTATTGACCAATGACATTATTAAGAGTGTTAGCGGCGTTTTAGGTAGCTTGTCCTGGAAGGTGGTTTTGGGCCCGGTCGGTGAGTTTGTTTACTTCTCCGTGTTTGGTTCTGACGATGTCGACGCTCTTAGGTCGATAATCATAGGGTCTAGGCTTGAGAGGGTGGATAGGGTTCCTAGGGAGTATGCTGTATTCCTTGAGAAACTGAATGAATACAGAAACGAGGTATCAGCGTTTAGGGATAAGGTTAGGCAGAGGATTCTTAGGTACACAATGGCCATTAGGCGTGGTGCCAAGGAGTCCAAGGAGTCCGTGATTAGGCACATAGTGGAGGCTTGGGTTAAGGGCGAGGACCTAAGTGACCAACCTGAGGTGTTTAGGGATGAGAGCGGTAAGGCTAGGGTGAGCGCTGTCGAGGAGAGCTTCATAAACTACCTCAGGTCGCTTGGAAAGCGCAGTTTCACATCGAAGGAGCTTGAGTACCTAATAAGGAGGCTATACCCAACGCACCTATGGAGGGAGTTCAGGGAGGGCGACTTGATAAGGCTATTGAGCTTAAGGGGGTTACTACTGCCGGTCAATGCTGAGTTCACGGAATACGCACCATACGACCCGGAGATCGTGCCTCAAGTCCTCAAGATTCTCGAGGAGCACCTAGCAAGTATTAATGAGGCTGTTTCGAAACCGTTCACAATAAGTGTGGATAAGCTTGGTGAGAGGATTGAGGTTAAACCCGGCATTAATATTCAGGGTAACGACTGTGAGAAGCGCCTATCGCTGCTTAGGGCTGTTCCGGAGACATCCAGTGATTTCCTTAGGAGGTACTCATCATTCATGCTATGTGTTGATGCGTTGAGGGATGAGGTTGGGCAAAGGCTTGAGGAGTTGAACAACGACCTGGCAACCATATCAACGCAACTTAATAGCGTGGTTAATGACGTAGTGGGTAAGCTCGGCGAAATCAAGAGCAGCCTAGGCAATACCCTACCGAGAATATCGGCCGAGATCAGCGATAGGGTGGATAACATGTTGGGTAGGATCAAGTCATACCTAGCGAGGATCAATGGTCTCGAGCTGGACAATCTCAGGGAGAGCCTACCAACAATACTCGAAGCAATAAATTCAGAAGCGGGCAAGGTGATCGAGTTGGTGAGTAAGGTGAGGAGTATTGAGGATAGGATTAGGGAGTACGAGGAGTTATCGACAGTACTATCTAACGCCTCGGTCATCACGAACCATAGGGTTGTCGTTATGGGCGTTGAGGACTTCGAAGAAGACATAGCACTACTACTGCGTACTGAATCAGCCGAGGCATTGGGTAGGTACTTGAATGAGCTTGAGCAGGTTATTGAGGCTAGGCGTAGGGAGTTAGGCGATGTGCTCAGTAATGCTAACTCCATAATTAATAGGTATGCCAGGATAACGGCTTGGTTAAAGAAGAGGAGTAGTAACAAGGTGGTTAGTAAGGTATTAAGTAACGGCGTTCCCGAAATACCGACCCCATCACCAAACCTTGATAATGCCAAGCACATAAGTGATGCTGTAAGGGAGGTTGATCACATCCTCGAGAGCATAGGTAAGGCACTTAATGTCCCCAGCAACCTAGTGATTAGTGTTGCATCACTAGGGCCTAACGTGGGTATTGATGAGGAGAACTTGGCCAAGGAGTTGGGTATCAGCATTGATGTTGTTGGCAAGTATCTCGAGGTTCTATGGAAGGCTGGTTTGATCGATAGGAGGTACGTAACATGAGGTGGTGATAGTGAAGGTCCTAGTCCTAGGTGTAAATAGGGGGTGCGTGGGGGATGAATTCTTCGTATGCGGTGGGAATTTGACCAACGCCGATGTGGTTATAGATCTCTCCAGCACATTGAAGAACCTAGACGTAGCGGCCCAATTAATAATTTCATCCAATCCTGAGGGGCTCGTTAGTATTAAGAGGCGTGTTGTTGGCGAGATCATGGTTGGCGGTGCGGTTTTGAGGACGTTGATCGGCCTCGGGGAGCTTGTTGGCGAGCCTGCAATAAGGGGTGTCAGGGGTGAGGTGTTCGGTGTTTCTGTGAATGGTAAGGTCGTGTTGTTCGCGAGACCATTAATGATAAACCTGATCCACAATAGGGAGCCACTGATTAATGAGATAAAGCTACTGCTCAACAATGCACCACCCAGCGTTAGTATTGACAGTGCGATTAATGAGCTAGTTTCGCTGGTGTTATCGGAGAGGCGTAGCAAGAGGGTTTCGAGGACATTGGCCTACCTGGAGGGTTTGTTACAGGATGGTGATGCCAGCAAATTACCGCCCTACATAATGGATATACTAACGTCAATAGGCGCCGTACGTGGCAACATCGTTGATAGAGGCTTGGTTGAGCGGCTAATTAATGAGGTTAGGGCTAGGGTGTACCCAAGGAGGGGTTAGGATGTTCAATGACGTGGTGATTAACCTACTCGAGCTCATGGAAACAAGGATAGCCCAGATTAGGGATAGGGCTTCCGAGATAGTTAAGGAGGCTGGCGAATTTGCAAACCAGGTGATCGAGGTATCACCAATCACTAAGCCGATTAGGTTCGTTGCCGTTGATTCAGGGTTTGCGGAAATCACGTACTTCGGCTTTAGGGTATCCGTAATAAACGTAGCCGTACTAATAAGTGCGGGGGGTAAAGGTAGGGTATTGACAATGTTCGAGCCAATACTCGGAGCCTCTGGTGAGGAGTTGGAGAGGGTTGCGCTTGATATGGAGGTTAGGTACGCATTGGATGCACTTAGGAAGTTTCACGTAAACCTCCTACTACTTGACGGTGCGGTGATTGGTAGGCGTGATATCGATAAGGTGGATGTACCGGTCCTAGCGCATGTTAAGGACGTTAGGATTAATAGGTACTCCCAATCCATCACCGAGCCTGGGTTCAGGGATTACATGAATAAGGCCCTACAGGTTATGGAAGAACCCCTAATAGCCCACGTAATCCTCGAGACCTACAGGTCCAGTAATAAAACTAGCAATAATGCATTGATTACAAAACCCTACGTGGTGGGTAAGGTCGGTGGTAGGGATGTTTATGGTTTCTACGTTCAATACATACCATCGGCACTACCAATATATGTGGAATACCTCGGTGACCCAAGCCTCATTAAGGACCTCATCTCAGCACTGGCACCACTATCCACAATGCCGAGGCTGGGTTACCCCGCACCATTGTATATAGTCGATAGGGTGGCCAGGGTTAATTCGGACTTTAGGAGCATGGTCAGGTTGATAATGGAGAAGTTGGGTGGTGACGTGTTAAGCGAGCTCAGGGGGATGTACCTAAGGATGAACCTTAATGATTACGTGAAGTCCAATTAAGGGTTTAATTATTTAATTTAAGATGGTGGAAGTAATGTGGCGTTATTCTTGAGCATATAAAGCATAAATTCCGGAAGAAATGGTGGATTTCTCTGAAATATCTTTTGTGCTGTTAAACCGCACCGGAAATTTACGTTATAAATTATGGCAACATTGTACTGATAAGGCCATGTTAATTCATTAAGTGGTTCGATTGGGCCGATCAACGTAGCTACGTACTTTTTCATATTTAACTTCTTCATTGCACTATCGATGCTCTCTACATAACTCTTTCCCTTAATTAGTACAGGGCTTGTTGGCGATATGGCAAGGGGCATCCATGCGGTACTCCTTGTGCCATTGACCAGTACATTAACTCTGATTAGTAATGCAGGGAATTCGAAGATGCATTTAATCATTGTTCCGTTGTTTATATAAATGTCCCAAGTGTAGTTCATAAACACGAGCTTAACATTACTGTTATTCATCACAGAACTTACATTATACCAACCAGTACTGCCAAGATATTTCTCGAGGTACTCCCTAACAAAGTTGGGATTAATCTTAGAGCCGGCAATATAGGTTACTGTGAATTTGCTTGACATTGTGAAGTTATAGAATATAGTAATTACTTTAGTAATTACCATGGGCTTCTCCAGCGTGGGCATTGGGAGTAGTTCAATGCGATATATGCCGTGGGGATTATAGTACGCAGCCCCGAACTCGGGTGTTGTTATGAGTAACCAAGCTATATCATCAACACTCTCATTAACACCTGACAACCGGATTAAATTCACGGTTTGAACCAGGACATCCACGCCCTTAATTACGGTAATGTTGTAATAATGATTATTCCCAAGATAAACACCAGTAACCCAGTTTACATCATAACCAAGGCAGGGAGTACTAAGTATATTATCGGAGGAAATACTAGCATTAAGTGGCAGTAAGAAGCCTGGCGGCACATAGGTATTGGAGCCGTCGACCTGGAGCTTAACCAATTGTAGTTTAACCATTATTGTGATAACCGTGCCATTAGGTAATAAGGTCTTTACATAGTACGTATACCAGGAGTAACCAACTTTAACGTCACCGGCTAACGGTCCTTCCTCGAGTATAGCGCGTGGAGACACTACTATTGTTGTTAGACCAGATGGGGTTCCAACGCAGATTTTAAAATCGCTATATGGTTTAGCCATGATTACTACATTGGGCTTCGGAGTTACTAAGTACATTACTGCAAATGCGACAGCTATTGCTGCAATTACGGTTATGGCGATAATGAGGATAGTCCCCTTCATTGAGGAAATGCGTCCTCCACTTATTTATAATGTTTTATTGTAGTTATCCAGGGAAACAACTTTATTAGCTGGGTTAGGTTTGTTTTTGTGGTGATTAGGTCGAGGACGCTACTGAGTTCATGATGAATTGAACCCGGTATGACCAAAAACTTATGCTATGTATACCTGTTATGTTGCAATAACCATTAAATTGATAAGGCAATGAATAGTGTTAAGGTTTGGATGTTGATTTACATTGTTGATGCGATGAATGAGTTGAGGAGATGTGTTGCGTTGTATGATGAGTTTGAGTGCTCGGCGTACTTGAGTAGGAAGTATGGTACGTGGTTCCTCAGGTTGAGTAATGAGGATGCTGGTCGCATACTCAATGAGGCGTCTAAGGTTTGCACCCAGGTGGAGGGTAGCTTCCTATACTGCATCTTCTGCCTTGGTTCTCAATGTGGTATGGAACCCTCTGAAACCATTGTTAGGTATATCCTCGATTGTCTCAATAGGCTGGATATTAATCAAAACGCGAGAGATGCATTGAGGAACATACTTAATAAGGCGTTGGAGGTTAGGTCGGAAGTGGTGTGTAGCAGTGAGTAGGGTGGTTAGGTTATTCCTGGGTGGATTGTTTAATGAGTTGACCCAGGACACCTATAGGCGGTGGTTTGTTTATCAGATGAGGGTTTCGCAAACGCTGCTTATTGCGTCATTTGCATCATTCATTATAGGGCTCGTTGTGCTGGTGCTTCGCCGTAGCCTACTCCATGGCGACTTGATGCTTGGTGGCTTGGTGCTGTTTTACGTGGGCATTATGTTTAGTCAGCATCCAGGGTTTACGAGGGTTATGCCCAGCCCATTCGCATCGTTACTTCTGGGTGCCCTTTCCCTTGTCTGGTTTATTACCTATGTTCTTGGCTTATGGTTTAACTGGGTTTTTGGGCTGTTCTTTGCCGTGTACTACATATTGCTATTAATTAAAGGAGGCTTAGGTAGGATACCCCTTTATTGGCCCAACACCTTCTTCCTAAGTGGGCTTGTTAGTTTTGCCGTGGCTGTTTACACAGGTGGGTTGGGGTTAGTAACGTTTCCCATAGCATCAATTGTAAGCCTAGTTAGGCGTGTTGAGGGTAGACAGAGACCCTGGTATGCAATAGACCTGGTCTATGCTGTGGCGCTGCCCATAATGACGTATTTCATAAGGAACTTTATAACTGTTGCATTGTTGTCCCTACTCACGTTTGTGGTGATTGGTGTACCTAGGGGTTTTGGACCTGGGTTTAAGACCATATACTCTAGGGCATATCCTGTGGGTTCCTCACTGGCTAGAGTTACTTTGGTAATGGCGGTTATCCTATCGCTAATTGGCGTGTCCGTGTTTGATGTTCTTCACTTACTGTTCATTGGCTTCATTGCCGTAATAATGTCCGTGCTTTGCATACCAATGCTAATACCAGGTATTTTATGGTTTTCAATGAGGTTTTATGGTGTTGTTGGTTATGAGATACCCACGTTATTGTTCATCTCGGCATTGCTGAGGGCCCTATACTTCCTAGCGAGTCACGTGTTAGTCGCGGCTTCTCTACTGCTTGTTTTCATAGCTTACCTGGAGGTTGCGATATCTTATTTAAGTGGTAAGAGGGTTCAAGTTCTTTGAACTATAATGCCGTAGTTAAGCACAGCATTGGCTATCAACCTGGCTATCCTTATTGGTTCGGGTCTTTTGCCCTCCTTAAGGAATTTCTTGATTAAGGTTCTCGCGGTTCTATAGTCAATATTTACGAACCTGGCGTATAGCCTCACATTACCAGGTAATAGTATCTCCTTCGGCTTGCCCAACTTCTCATAAAGTGTAATCCTTACATCGGAATCATTAGGGAATAACTTTCTTAATGCATTGATTACATCACCCTCGGGCTCTTCAAACGCTAGACATAGGATTGGTATGTCGAGCTTTCTTGCTAATTCCTCGAGATCGATTATGTTATACCACGATATTATGCACCCATCGATCATTAGGAATTGAATATCACTCCTACCAAGCGATTCATAGAGCCTCACTATGGATTCCGTGGCGTCCAGACCACCAACCGTGGTCCTACCCAAGGACACCCCATCTATCATGCCGTCACTCCTCATAACCACACCCACCAATACGGAGTATGGAGAACCAAGCCTAAAACTCTCGGCTACACCCAATGCCCTAACCCCAGGCTTGCTAATCAGTGATTCAGCCATACACAGGGTTAATACTAACTAAGAAGGAAGTATATATGAATTTGAGTTATAACCTCGGCTTTAACCCAAGCCTAACCAATCCATCCCTCAACTTCTGAACCTCCTCATCACTCAACGATCTTAGGTATGGCTCCTTTACCGTGCCAAAGTCATAACGCAGTAGGTGGACAAGCTTATAATACGCATCAACACCTGGGTAATCCCTAATCAACTCCCTAACCCTGGCAATCAAATCCTGCCTCTCAACCGCAGACTGAAGCTTACCTGCCTTGAAATCATCAAACATCTCTCTCATCACCTCAGGGAGTACGTTAGCCATGGCCGATATGCACCCCTTAGCCCCAACCATTAGCGCTGGTAATATTGTGGAATCGGCGCCATTAAGTACTGTTATTCCCAGCCTCACGTGACCCATTATTTGCGTTATATCCCCGGTACTATCCTTAACGCCGACTATCCTAACGCCATCGCTTATTAACCTAGCCACCAGGTCGGGTGTTACGTTAAAGCCCGTGTTCTGTGGTATATTGTATATAAAGATTGGTAGTTTCGTGAGCTCGGAGAGCTTTGAGTAGTACCTCCTTAGGGTTTCGTAGTCTGGTTTGTAGTATATTGGTGGTATTGAGGATATGGCAGCAGCACCAAACCTCTCCGCAAGCCTAACGGTCTCAACAACATCACCCCAATCAAAGGAGAACACATGAACAATCAACTGCTTATTCGTATGACTCATGATTACCTCGAGAACCTCCCTCCTCTCATCGATTGTTAAATACGGACCCTGACTCGTTGTGCCAAATGGGTAAAAACCATCAACCCCAGCCTTCGTTAACGACTCAACATGCCTCACCAGGGATTCCACATCAAGCCTACCATTTTTGAATGGTATTGCCAGCGCAACGAATATTCCCTCCATCGAGTTATGTGATCGGTATGCATTAATAAGTCTGTCTATTACCTGTTTTAATTATACCATTATGGCTCCTGCACGATCTTACGTTCATTGCCCTCCTTCACAAGCCTAACAACCCTACAATTAATACCGGCATCCCTTGCTGCATTCACCACATCATTCCTCAAATCCTCGGATTGCGTGGTAATTATTACCTGACCAACTAAGCCCTCCTTAATCAACCTAACCAACAACGATGCAAAGGCCCTCCTAATGTTTTGATCGACATAGGGTATTGGCTCATCCATGAGTAGGAAGTCTATGTTGTGGTTAGTCGCCCTATAGACGCTTAGTAGGAATGACAGGGCTATCGTTAGTCTCTGTCCATCGCTTAATCTCGACACCGTGACCTTCCTACCACCTGGTCTGAAGGCATAGAGCGTGTATTCACTAACGACACCAACCACGCCCCTATCCCTAACCGTAACCTCGATACCAGCACCTTCAAGGTCCTCGTATGGGTATAGGGTCTTGAAAATTGGTCCTACATTGTCACGAACGAGTTTTATCATCTCATCCCTAACCCTAGCCTGAACATCCCTAATCCCAGCCCTAATCCTACCAAGCTTATTATAGAACTCCTCCAGGAAATCAAGTCTCCTCCTAAGGGTCGATGGATCCTCCTTATCCAAACCAACCCTCGACAATATCAACTCCAACCTACTGAGCTCCGCCGAGTCTTCACTTAATTTATTCCTAACCTGGGTTAATTTGTCGCTGATATACTTAATGTCATCCTCGAGCTTAACAACGGTGTTCGTATCTAAACCGAGGCTTGCAAGTTGTTTCTTAAGCTCATCCTCCTGCGCCCTCAACTTCTCAAGCTCCCTATACTTCTTAAGGTAGGATATTGCTTTATCAACATCATCAATCTCATCTCTAAACTCATTAATGAACCGCATAAGCGTCTGTATTCTCTTATCTAAATCCCTAATGGAGCTATCAATAGTCTCCAACCTAGTGATTAAGGCCTCGAGTCTTGATTTAACCTCACGCGCCCTCTCAACCGTTGCTTCATAATCATCGACTATTGCACGTAAGGATTCCACCCTCATCAAAACCTTCTCTAACTCATTAATTCTATCCCTAATATTATCGATGCTCTCCATACCCTCCTTAGATGATAACTCTTTAATCCTTCTCGATATCGTTTCGTAATCCTCGTCACTCAATGGCTTACCGCATACAGGGCACTTATCTGTATGTGTTGTCAATATGTATTGAAGGACATTCAATAATGATGACCTAAATCCCTCCTCAGCATTTATCTTCTCTAGTTTTGCTCTCAATTCCTCAAGCTCTCTCCTAATCCTCTCAGGCTCACCATACTTACTAACCAAGTCCCTATACTCCCTAACCCTACCCTCCTCCTGGGCAAGCCTCCCCTCAAGCTCCCTCAAGGATGCCTTCTCAGACTCGGCTTGTAACTCGAGGTCCTGGCGAACCCTACCTAAGTAATCCTTATCCTCGGTGAGCTTATCCCTTAGTTTAACCAGGTTCTCAAACGCCGTGTATAAACGTTCTAAGGCATCGGCAAGGTTATCGTTCGTTATAACCAATTTCTCCAGTTCCTCAGCATCCTTAACTAATGCGAATTCCTCAAGCCTCTCAATAAGCGCGTCCCTCAGCCTTTCAAGCCTTAACCTAATGCTTGTTTCATTAATGTCCCTCACATTGGCCTTGCTCAACTCCTCCTCGATACCCTCCCTCCTCAATCTAGTGGCTATGTAGTTACTATAAACCTCCTCAACACCCCTCAAACCCTTTAGTAATTCATTCCTCTTGAGTAATAACTCATTGTATGCCTTGCTCAACTCCTCCTCCTCGCCCCTCAACCTATCTATCTCAGCCCTAAGCTCGCTCATCTTCTCCCTAGCCCTCTCAATGGATCCATACTTGCTCGTTATCTCAGGAAGCTCCTTAATACTAGCCAACCTCTGCCTAAGCTCTGTAATCAACCTCTCAATCTGGGTCATGGGTAACGACTTATTGAGATTATCAAGGATCTCGAGACCAAACAACTTATCAATTAAGATGCTCCTCCTTGCGATGCTACCGTAGACCAATGCCTCAAGAGTCCTATGTGTAACTAAGACAAACCTCTCGAAATCATCATCGTCGATACCCAGCAGCTCGATAATTCTCCTATCAGCATCCTCACCCTTAATAACCACCGAATCAATGATAGCCCTTACGGTCTCCCTCGCAGAGTCACCACTCCTTCTTAATGCCCTAGTTACGCTAGAGCCATCACTAAGTGTTAGCCTAATCGTCATCTCATCAGCCTCCTCATTAATTAAATCGACCAATTTGGATATCCTCTCCTTAACCTCAAGCTGTGTACCATACAAGGCGTACTCAATGGCCTGTATTATGCTTGTTTTACCGGATCCCACGGGGCCATGGATTACGTTAATACCATCACCAAAGGTGATCCTATGCTCATTACTAAAGCCCCTGAAATCCCTAATGACGAGCTCCTTAATCCTAATCCTCA
Source organism: Vulcanisaeta sp. EB80 (assembly GCF_002078205.2). Taxonomy (NCBI): domain Archaea; kingdom Thermoproteati; phylum Thermoproteota; class Thermoprotei; order Thermoproteales; family Thermoproteaceae; genus Vulcanisaeta; species Vulcanisaeta sp. EB80. The sequence goes on along the minus strand of NZ_LCWN02000050.1, from coordinate 4,876 downwards.
CCCATGCTCACCTCAACACCCACCTCCCTCAATATCTCATTAATTACCTCAAGCACGCCCCGTCTCCCCCTCTCCTTATATGCCGTGTAGAGCTTTATCGCTAATTCCGCATCCTCGCCAAGTCTCTCCTTAAGTAATTTGGTTATTAATTCATCTAATTCACCCATTCCCACCACCCCTCCTCTTCAGCACCTCAATCCATGGGTTATTGCTTAGGAAGTCGGGTAACTCGTTGGCTACATTACTCTCCCTGCCTCCTGAAGGTGTGATCGTCGTGGTAATGCCCATACTCTCTAATTTGCTTACTTTATTTGCTAGGTCATTGACTATATTCTCTATCTTCGATAATCTCTCTTTCAATTCTGAAACATCCCTCATCAACGACTTTACATCCAGCTTCTCCACGCTACCCTTTAAATCATCTAGCTCCCTCTCAATCTCACTAATCCTCCTCTCAATACCCTCCCCAACACCCTGCTGTAACTGAATTGGTATGCTAGGTATTAACTCCTCAACAGCCTTATCCGGATCCCCTAATGTGTTTGCAATATCGTATAGGTAAACACCAACCCAATGGCTCCTAAACAATTTCCCATTTATTAAGCCACGGGCATTGCGTGGGAATGCTATGTACGCTTTATTGTACTTCAGCCTATCCTTCATGGTCGCACTCAATTCGTCAATGATGTATGATTCCGTTGGGAATTCCTCACTGGATATCCTGACATAAATCTTGTTATTACCTTCAATCAGTACCAACTCTCTATCGCCCTCATACTCCAGCCTAAGCCCCCTCCTTGAAAACCACTCCTCAAGGACCTTCTTCGCAATATCAATACTCATTAGCTCTACATTAAATTACACTATCATCTCCCCTTTTTAACCTAATTGAGTCAAGAAACCCAGTTGGGTAGGTTATTATGAGTTGTTCAGTGGAGGTAATACCAACCCTCCTTAGTCCTCTCGTTCCACTTCACATTACCCGGCAATGCATAGCCATATATTATCGCACCCTTCCAAACACTGAACTGTGGATCCTTAACCATACTAATACTTAACCTGTTAGCCAGGTCTGGCAACCTCTCAGAAACCATTATCCTCACCTTATCAACACTATTAACAGCAGCATCCTCAAGTCCAGGCGGTACAGACCAATTGAAAGCCCCACCACTAAGTATTATCGTACTCATTATCTTATCCTGAATCTCCACAGGAACCCTCCTGATACTGGTTATTAAAGCCTCCGCGAGATCCATCTCACCGTAAAATACCATATCGCCGACCGTGGCATCCTCAATCACAAGCCTACCCTGTTGAATATAACTCGTGAATAATTCATGCCTCGGATTAAACACCACCTCCCCAATCAGGAACCTCATCCATGCGGTATCCTTAAGCTCAACCTCGACCAATGGGTTAATCTTAATCCTTATGGAAAACCTATCAGGGTTCTCCTTAGCCTTTTTAATAGCCTCGTCTAAGTTCTTAGGAACAAGGCCGGCGGTTCTCTTTACAATCTCAATAACGTACTCATCCTTGGCTAGGTCACCATAGCCCGAGTCCTTAAGTACCTCCCTGGTCACGGCATTAGCTTCAGAACCGCCTCTGTTGAGGGCCACGATACCCTCCCTAATGGGCCCGTAGCTGATGGGTACGAGCTGTATATTACCGTGTCCAGCCTCTATGACCGTGCATGTGACAGCCTTCTCGGCGATCGCTACGGCGAAGGGTTGGTCGATTATGGTGACGGCTTGCAGCAACTTACCGCCGAATTCATTATCTAACTCCTTATGTATCTCGATCATCCTATCCCTCATGTAATCAGGTGCCAATGCCGATAGGGCGACCACGAGGAAGAAGCCCCTAAAGTCCGACCTTCTCGAAAAGTCTGAATAGAATTGGGAGAAACCGTACCTGGCGAGCTCCTTAGTTATCTTCCAGGAATCCTCATCCTCCCTCCTAATTATGCCATCCTTAAGCGGATAACGTAGGTTTCTTATGGCATCCCTAATTGAACTTAGGTACTTGGGTATTTCATCACCAACCACAACACCTCTCTCGAGAACCTCCCTGGGTACAAGCAACTTTATGCTCTCAGGCAGGTCTCTCAAGAATAATCCACGGCTTTGCACCATGTATGGCTTATCCCTGAGCGTTATTGGTCCGTACTTAAAGTACCCGGTACCGAAATCCTCTGCATACACGTAATTCAACTTGTACTTGCCCTCATCCATCATTAGCATCACCAAATCGCCTTTATCGTAATGAACTCATTATTAAACATTATTACGTACGTATCGTCGAACGACTTAACCCTAGGCTTCAGGTAATCCCTTAACTCATTAGGTAATGATTTTATTGTATCATTGAAGCAATCCACGACTCTACTGAGGAGATTCTTTATATCCTCACTTGTTGTCTCCACATAAAACATTGCTTGATACTTAATCCCGTTATCGATGACCATGAACTTGATGTTAAGGCCGTTCAGGATACACGTTATGAATTTACGTCCTTCTCGCACGATATCGTCACCATTCCTAATCTCCCCAACCTCGCACTTTGGGCATTCCACAATGGCTTATTAGCAATAAGGTTTATAAGGGAATTGCGCTTTGGTGGTTTCGAGATTATAAGGTGCATGATACTATGGAAAGTCAATTAATCCTCGAGGTTAGGGATCTTGGGAACATAATAGTCAAACTTGAAACGGCAATATCGCCAATAACATACTCAAGGTTGAGTAAGTCTTTACCTACCAGAACCAATGCAATAAGGTATGGACAGCTCATCATAATGCCCCTTGATCTAGGTGTTATTAGTGAGGGTAAGAGGACGAGCCTTAGACCGTATGAGGTTGGTTATTGGGTTAAGAAGAGGAGTCTCGTTATTGCCCTGGGTAGCATTGACTTGGGAGAGCAGGTTAATGTCCTGGGTTATGTAATGTCTGGTGTTGACTTGCTTGGTAAATTGAATGGTGGACATTCGATAAGGATCTCGATTAAGTAACTGGGGATTAAGCTTTTAAAGGCTACAGGTAATACGAAACGGCGAAAGGGAATATGAGCACTCAAGAGACAACAATACTAGTTGGTAAAAAACCAACCACAAGTTACGTAATAGCGACGGTAATGAGCTTCAACGCAGGAGCAAAGAAAGTAATACTAAAGGCCAGAGGCGGTGCAATAGCTAGGGCGGTCTCCACTGCCGTGATGATAAGGGACAAGTTCCTTCCAAACCAGGTGAAGATAAGCGACATAAGGCTCCTGACGGACAAGGTGACTGGGCAGGGAGGCAAGGAGAGGAGCGTTGCTGCGATAGAGATAGTGCTTGAGAGGTTGTAATAGGCTAAGTGATTCAGCCGTTAAAATCAAAACTAAGCAAATTTAACGTGTATATTTTATTGTTTCCAGTAGCGTATTTCTAATCTCCTCCAGCAACGCAACAAGAACAAGTAAGGCGCTACGTCTATTCGTGGCGATTAGCGGCATGACCTTAACCTCATACGGTACCTTCAGTATACTCTTTATGATAGGAATATCCACGGCATTTGGTAGATCCTGTTTGTTAGCCGCGATTATGTGTGGAGTATCTGGAAAGTTATCCCTGAAGAAGCTGTACATATTCATAGCCTCCTTAACCCTCTCCTCGCTGGAACTGTCTACGATGAATAGGTAACCGTGCATACCCCTGGCTATTATCTTCCACATGAAACTAAACCTCTCCTGACCCGGGACACCAAACAAGTGAACTACCAAGTCCTCCCTAATCTTCATCCTACCATAATCAAAAGCCACAGTGGTACTCCTCTTACCATCAAGTTCGTTTTTTGTCAATGGCACGTCGGTTTCTATCGGTAAAACCTCACTAATTGTCTTAACGAACGTGGTCTTACCAGCGCCGTATGGTCCAGCTATCACAATCTTCAGTATCTTGGTTGGCATGGTGGGTCACCTAGAGTGATGCCTTGCTCTTGATGAAGTTTATGACATCCTCAATATCCTTGGGCGTTATTTCGACATTTATAGTTTCAATCAATTCCTCCTCACTAACCTTAATCAACTTACCCAATAAATCATACAACTTATCGGAGTACTTCTCAAGTAGTATTCGCATTAGCCCTATCGAGGCTTCGGAGTTGCTGATAACCATTAAGTAACCCGCGTTCTTAATACCCATTAGTTGTATTATGCCATCGGTGCCCTGCATGAGGACATAGTCAACATCACCAATAGGTAACGTGGATACCAGGCTTTTCAATGATGATATGAAGCGTGGTGCCGCAAAGAAAGTATTGCCTGCATTGATTAATACAGTGTTTGTTGTGTAAGCTATCACGGTGCCTTCCCTATCCATTACATAAACAGCCTTTATCTGATCTGGGCTTTCTGAGATGATCTCCTCAGTTGATAGCCTAATGTCATTTATTATTCTTTGAATGCTTGCGTCCACGTTGCTTCCTATTTAACATAATTTTTAAACCTTTCGATTTCTCTTGCACCGTGAAGTTCACGTATGTAAATTTGTAATGCGCAAATGCCCATAATAAGTTTTTTAAATACGTGATGCCAAGTTACATAGATGATAACGATAAAGGGTTACGTAGTAAGTAAGACATTGGTTAATGACCCAACCGGCGGAAGAATGATAGCAATACAAATAGTCGAGGAGAGGGAATCACCAGGCCCTGTGATTACCGGTACTGATGAGACATCGCAGATGATGCGTGATGTAATGCCACTTGTGCAGCAATTACTTAGGTCAATGCCGATGGTTGGTCCATTAATGAGTGGTAAGGTTCCAATACCGAGACTTCTAATCTGGCTTAATGAGGATGAGGCAGAGGCTTTGGGACCTAAGCTTGATGTTGGTGATG
>NZ_LCWN02000049.1:0-16209 GCF_002078205.2 Vulcanisaeta sp. EB80 | reverse complement strand
GGCAGGTTTGTAACTACGGCAACGGGTTTGTGGGTCTCAATGGCCTCGCTCGCGGTCTGTGTTATGAACCAGGTACCCTGGTACTCAGAGAGCACCTGGTATATTGCCTGTAGGTCGGCAGGCCCTGTTGTTGGGTTGAAGATAAGTGGGTTTTCGCCGTCTAACGCGACAACTACCACGGCGCCTGGGTGGTTCATGTATATCCTGGCCAGGTAATGAAGCAACTCCCTAGCGGTCACCTGCGGTGCCTGGCTGAAGTAGGAGAAGGAGAATGCGTTGGAGAGATCCGTGTCTCTGAACAGGACTATTAATTGCTCGCCAGTCGAGTCCTCCACAATTATTGGGCCGTACGGCGTTGGCGTGCCATAAACCACGGGCAAGCCTCGCCCTTCTTGTCGTGGGTGGTTTTTATTTTTGGTTGCTACTTTTTCTTGCGAATGTTGTGTAGGTCTGTGGCTGTTGAGTTGGAGGTCGCTAAGGAGCTCAATAAGCTACTCTACTCCGTTGAGTCTGCGTATCTCAACATCGTTCGTGAGGTTGTTGAATACGCCGTTACGAACAATGTTACGAGTGCGACACAGCTCCAGGGGTTGTTCTACAGCAGGTATAGGCTGGAGTATCCGGGCTTGCATTCCCACCTAATCATCCAGGCGATTAGGCAGGCGGTGCAAATCGCGAAGTCCTTCATGGAGAGGAAAAAGAGGGGCTTGGCGAGCAAGCCCTACCCTGAGGTTAAGGCTGTGTCCATTAGGTTTGACGAAACGGCTTGGAATTATAAAGAGTTCGCTAAGTCAGTAGCCCCGGTTAGGCTCAGCCTACCACTGCTCGGCGAGAGGAGGGAGGTTTGGTTGAGGTTGCACAAGCGCTTCTGGCAATACTGGTGGAGGGTATTAAACGGAGAGGCTAGATTGGCTAGCACATTAATCATTAAGAGGAGGATGAATAAGTGGTACGCCATATTCATCTTCAAGCTGAAGCCTAGGGAGGAAGAACCAAAATCAGTCATCGCCTTTGATATCAATGAGAACACCGTTGCGGTGGGCAGGATCGACATCGAAACCACCGTGGGCAAGGTGGTTGGTTGGAATAGGCGGTACGCAACGCCGCAATTGTATGAAATAAGGACTGATTTTGGTAGGTTGGCTAGGAGATACGAAAAGATTAGGAATGCGATTATTGAGAGGCTAAAACCACACTTCGCATTACCGAGCGGTAATTACGTGAATGTGACAAACACCAGGGAATACAGGAAGCGCGTGAGGATGTTGAGGGAGGGGAGGAGGAAGGATGGGAGGATAAAGCACGTTGCTAATGAACTAACAAAAACACCGGCAATCATAGTCACCGAGGATCTTGGCGAGAAACCACAGGAGTCGATGATTGATGGAATTGAGAAAAACGAGTTGAGGCACTGCATAAAGCAGACACCATTCAAGGCGTTGGTGAGGGCTGTTGAGGATAAGGCTTTGGAGCGTGGATCTAAACTATTCCACGTATCGGCATACAGGAACAGTAGGATTTGCCCAGTTCACTTTGTTAGGCTTAGGGAGACCAACGACTGGCACATTCTCTACTGCCCACTTGGGCATTACGTGCATAGGGACTACGCATCTGTGATGAATATGGCTTGGAAGCTAACACCAGAGTCCTGGACCAAGTGTGTTTGGTGGGGCTTGAGGAAAAGGATGGACTGGAGAGAGCATGAAGGAAAATCAAACACGACCATACCATACACTATCGTACAGTACCTGCACGCAATGCTAAAGACTTTCACGGCCAGCGAACAATGGCCCGCAATGCTGGCCCGGGCTAAACCCATGAACCACCACCGGATACAAAATGAAGGTGGCGGCGAGGAAACCTCCCACACCCTCTTAAGGCAGGGAGGAGGTCAGTAGGCTCCTCAATAGATAGTTTCCTTGTTCATAGATTAACGAGTATCTCAACCTCATCGCCATCCTTGATATTAAGGGCATCGCGCAACTTATATGGTGATATGACCTCTATCGTGTCAGGTCCGTGGTGTGTTCTCTCGATTATCAATACCGCAGCCGGTAGCCCGTGTACTGAGGCCTTGAAGCATTTAACGCCACCGTAGGTCCTTAACCCATTGCTAAATCCCTCAATGTATATACCAGGTAATGCGTCTAGGTATAGCCTGTATTTAACGTATTCAGGTCTTAACCTAACATTTAGTGTACCTGGGTACGGCTTAAAACCAAGCTTCTCAATGAATTGTTTAGCATAACCCTCAAGGCTCATGTAGAAACCTCCCTCACCAAGCCCTGAGGTTACCGTACCAACAAGCCTAACAACCAACTTCTCATCTAGGTAATACCTTATCGTATCGATAACGAAGCGGAGCGCTTCCGAAGCCTTTGGTGTGAACTTTATCATTAATTGCCCATTCACCGTGCTTTTCTGGATAAACCCATCATCAACCAACCTACCTATTATCTTAAAAACGTTTTGTGGTGTTGTGCCTATGTCATTTGCCATTCGTGTTAGACTTATTGGCGAGAATTCCTTCTCGTTGATTCCATACTTAACAAGGAGTATTAGGTATGGTATCCTCCTAAGCGTCTTATAATCAAGCCCAAGCAATGCCCTACCCTCCATACGCTCACTAGCTTGTCGTTAATAACCCATTTATTAGTGCTTCGTTTGTTGGCAATGGGTTAAGCCCAAGCATTTTATCTTTGTTGAATGAAGTATTGCTGGGTTGGTGAAAGGGGGTCATGGGGTCGTGTATTTAAGTCGTGATTTCAATTCTTATTCAAGATTATGAGCACATCATTCAGTGTGAGACAGTCTCTTCATTTTTAGCGCAGTAGGTCCGTTTCTGCCCGCATCATCATTCATTATAAGTGTGCAGAGCCGATTTTAAAGGCTTAGGCCCCCTCCTCTGTTGTCTCCTCACTGCCCATAACCTCCTCCTTTACCTCCTGTTCGAGGGTCTTTAAGGCCTCCTGTGCATTATCGCTGGCTTTCCAATAAGCCACCTTGCCCCTCTTTATCTCCCTGATCAACCCATCCCTCTGGAGTAGCTTCAATACGTAGAACACCTGGCTATGGCTTAGGTTCGTTTTCTTCACAATCTCATTCGTGGGTAACTCACCCTCCTTAATTAATAATTCTAGGACCTCCTTCTTCCTCTCAACAATCCTAATAGTTTGCTTGCGAGGCATTGCTCTTTTCTTGGCTGTATTATTTTTAAAGATTAAGATGTCGTTGAATTGGTATTATTGAATAATCCTAATTAGGTTCCTAAACCTAAGATAGAGCGCATAGTCAATGTACGACTTATTCTCAAGGTAATAGCTCACCGTCCTAGCCCTCCCAACTCTTTCGGGCAATAAGTCAGTGGTTACCAAACTAAATGCATTAGAGCCTGCACCACTGCCGAAGGAGACCATTAGTATCCTGGAACCAGGCTTCGCATTCTCAAGTATGTTGGCGAGACCTATGAGCACAGCACCATTGTATGTATTACCAATCCTATCAACCACAATACCCAACTTAACCTTCTCAAGTGGTATACCAAGCATTTGGGCAGCCCTTATTGGGAACCTAGCATTTGGTTGGTGAAAGACCACGTAATCAAAATCACTCGGCTTAAGCCCTGTGGCCTCCATAAGGGTCTTAGCGGCATTGATTATATGCCTGAAATACGCAGGTTCGCCTGTGAAGGACTCACCATGCACTGCATACGGCATACCATCCCTACGCCAGAAGTCTGGTGTATCGGAGTTATAGGCATAGATATGCTCTATCTCAGCAACAACATTATCAGAGCCAATTATGTATGCGGCAGCACCACCCGACACTGTGTAGTCAAGGTGCTCACCAGGCTCTCCATGACTGTGGTCGACACCGACGGCTAACCCGTACTTAATCAACCCGCTCTTGACAAGCCCCGTGGCATTAACTATGGCGTCTGAACCAGCCTTACATGCAAACTCCATATCCACCGCAAAGGATTGCTTCTTCATGCCTAACGCATCAATTAGTATTGACGCAATTGGTTTCACGGCGTAGGGTTTCGACTCAGTGCCCACAAATACGGACCCCAACTCCCTAGCATCAATGCCAGCCCTCCTTAATGCATTCCTAGATGCCTCGACAGCCATGGTTACGGCATCCTCATCAGGTCCACCAACACTCCTCTCCTCAACCCAATAGAGGTCCTTTATCCTGAGCGGGTCATCACCCCATACACGGGCTATCTCCTTGGTGCTTATCCTAAACCTAGGTATGTACACACCCCACCCAACAATACCAACTTTAGGCACAACCCACCCAATTCTATGCCCTATTTAACTTTTAACGTTATGTTATTCGGCAACAAACGCATGTTATATCGTAATTCATCATTATCATTTACCGAGGACCTAGGTTACGCATTATTCACATTCGCCATATTTAATTACTCATGGCTTATGAATAATGTTGGGGCGTTTATGTTTTCCATAAAGATGGTCATGAGTATTGGCTATAACGCATTAATGCAATCCCTACCCATCCCACTTAAATTATTGGATGAAGATAATTATATAAGCTGTTATTAGGGCTTGCTTCTGAGGGTTTATGGCATCTGGCGGTGAAGTTAGTCTTAGGGTTGCCGAGGCTAGGACAAGGGATGTCGGTAGATTGATCGTTAGGATCCCCCAGCGCTACATGAGGGTTTTGGGTATAGAGCCTGGTGAGTATGTTGAGGTTGTTGGTAATAGGCGTAGTGCCTATGCCCAGGTTTGGCCGGCGTACACCGATGACGAGGATAAGGATTACATAAGGATGGATGGTGTTTTGAGGCAAAACGCTGGTGTTAGCATTGGCGATGTTGTTAAGGTTAGGAGGGCAAACCTAAGGTCTGCCCAGAGGGTCACCATAGCACCCATTGGTGAGTACATCAGGGTTGACCCAGACTATCTGAAGAGGGCCTATTTGCTTGGTAAGCCCGTGTGGAAGGGCTCAATAATAGAGATACCGTACTACACGGGCTCTATTCGTTTCATGGTAACCAGTGTGACACCGGGACCTGCTGCGTACGTTGGTATAGATACCGAAGTCCAGGTTAGGGAGGAACCGGTTAGGGAGACTGAGTTGGCAATGCCCAGGGTCACGTGGGAGGATATTGGTGACCTGGAGGAGGCTAAGAGGAAGATTAGGGAACTGATAGAACTACCGCTCAGACACCCTGAAATATTCAAGCACCTTGGTATTGAGCCTCCCAAGGGTGTTTTGTTGATTGGACCGCCGGGCACCGGCAAGACATTGCTCGCTAAGGCTGTCGCCTCAGAGGCCAATGCGTACTTCGTGTCAATTAACGGACCCGAGATCATGAGTAAGTATTATGGTGAGTCTGAGGCTAAGTTGAGGGAGATTTTTGAGGAGGCTAAGAAGAATGCGCCGGCGATAATATTCATCGACGAGATAGACGCAATAGCACCGAAGAGGGAGGAGGTAACCGGCGAGGTAGAGAAGCGTGTCGTTGCCCAACTACTAACCCTCATGGACGGACTCCAAGAGAGGGGGCAGGTCATAATAATAGGAGCCACGAATAGGCCAGAGGCTGTGGATCCGGCATTAAGGAGACCAGGCAGATTCGACAGGGAGATCTACATAGGGATGCCCGATAAGAATGCCAGAAAGGAGATTCTTCAGGTGCACACGAGAAGTGTGCCCCTATGTACTGAGGAGGATGTTAAGGAGAGGATTTGTGACCCAAATGATATTGTTAATATAGATGATATTGCCGAGATGACCCATGGGTATACGGGTGCTGACATAGCGGCGCTCGTTAAGGAGGCTGCCATGATAAGGCTTAGGGAGGCCATTGAGGTTAAGAAGGAGATAGACCTGGACCAACCACAAATACCGCCTGAGCAGTTGGCCAGGATTAGGATTAGGATGAGGGACTTCCTAGAGGCTATGAAGTATATACAACCGACAGTGCTTAGGGAGGTTATTGTGGAGGTTCCAGAGGTTCACTGGGACGATATTGGTGGTTATGATAATGTTAAGCAGGAGCTTAAGGAGATGGTTGAATGGCCCCTCAAGTACCCGAGGTACTTCGAGGAGCTCGGTATTGAGCCTCCTAAGGGTATTTTGTTGTTTGGTCCTCCTGGTACGGGTAAGACGCTTCTGGCTAAGGCTGTTGCTACTGAGTCTAATGCGAATTTTATTGCTGTTCGTGGTCCAGAGATACTGAGCAAGTGGTTTGGAGAGAGCGAGAGGGCAATAAGGGAGATATTCAAGAAAGCCAGAATGGCAGCACCATGCGTAATATTCTTCGACGAAATAGACGCAATAGCACCAGCAAGGGGTCTCAGGGTTGATAGTGGCGCGACTGACAGGATAGTCAACCAATTACTAGCCGAGATGGATGGTATAGCCCCACTAAAGAATGTCGTAGTGATTGCAGCAACAAATAGGCCGGACATAATGGATCCGGCATTGCTAAGGCCGGGTAGGTTCGATAGGATTGTGTATGTACCACCTCCTGATGAGGATGCCAGGTTCGAGATACTCAAGGTCCACATTAGAGGCTTAAGGCTCTCTGATGATGTTAAGAACGGCGATTACAAGTACCTAAGGGACCTTGCCAGAAGGACTGAGGGTTATACTGGCGCTGATCTTGCCGCCTTGGTCAGGGAAGCAGCAATGCTTGCGCTCAGGGAAACAATCAGGAGTAACTCGAACCAGGTCAAGCCCGTGGGCATTGAGCACTTCGAGGAAGCCCTAAAGGTAGTACCACCATCCCTATCCAAACAAGACATCGTTAGGTTCGAGGAAATGGCTAGGAACCTAAGGAGGGCCTTAAGGGGTTTGTGACTCGTACTCAACCCTCTTCCTCATAAAGACCTCCACATCATAAATCGGCTTAGCTGGCACCCCCGCAACCACCTTACCTGGTGGTACATCCTTTGTCACCACAGATCCTGCAGCGACGACGGAGTTTTCGCCGATCTCAATCCCCGCGATTAGTGTTGCGTTTGCGCCAATTACGGCACCCCTCCTTATTTTAACGCCATCAAGCCTCTTACTTGGTGGATACTTATCATTTGTTATTACCACATTGGGCCCTAGAAATACATTATCCTCAATTACCGTGCCCCTGGGTATATAAACCATGCTTTGTATGCTGACATTATTGCCGATAACTACGTCGCCATCGATTATGACACCGGAGCCAACCCTGGTACCACTACCTATTCTAGTATTCTCCCTAATTAGTACATTGTGCCCTGTCTCAACATCATCACCCAGCTCGACTTTCTCGTAGATCGTGACATGGCTCCTAATAATGCAGTTACTGCCTATCACCGCACCATCGCTCACGCTATCAATCAATTCATCAATGCTCGGTTTATTTCTAATCCCAATTAACTTGGACCTAATTGGGTGACCTATGACTACGAATGGTTCCACCACAGTTCCCTCACCAATAACTGTCAATCCCCAAATCGTAACATTATTGCTGATGCTCTTGCTCATTATCCTAGCCCTTGGGGATATATACCCCATTGTGGGATTATCGCAAGATAAGTATTTAAACAATATCTATGGAAATAATAATAATGGGTTATTACCCAACACCTCCACCGCCACCACGTGAAGACCCAATACTAAGGATACTTAGGGAGTTGGTCAGTCTGAACAACAAGTTTGATCAATTATCCAAGGATTTGGCAAACATAAACACCAGAGTTGAGGGCCTCGAGTCAAGGGTTAATGAGATTGAGAAAACATTATCGAGCCTGGTTAAGGCACAGGAACTTATTGCTGGGGTAACGCCACAGAACATAACGGAGTTGGCTGGCTTATTATCAAATACGTTGAGGGAGCTCACGAGAATCGAGGCCTCACTCATAGCGTATAGGGACTCCATATCCTCCATACAGAACAAACTTGAGAACGCCATGGATTTGCTTGCGAAGGTTTCTACGGATTTGAGGGAGTATAGGGCGCTTGATGTTAACCAAGTGGTTGAGATTAGTAATCAATTGGCGAGCGTTAATACTAGACTTAATGAGCTGCAGAAGTTGCTTGAGGAGCAGGGTATTAGGTTGGTTGCTGAGTATAGAAAAAGTTCTGAGATTATTGAGGGGCTTAAATCAGTTATTTTGGATCTCCTAGGTAAGGTATCAGGCAAGACCTAAATTATCGTTTTTTGCTTTTCAATCAATTCTGCTTAGAATAATAAAAGCAAAGTATATTAATTTCCTTGTTTAAAATACGTAACGTGTTCAGTAGGGGTAGGGAGCAGGAGCTTTATCAGAGGATTAATGACATAGCCAATCTGATCCAAACCCTCCACCAGAACATCCAGGCATTAATGAATAATGCTAACCAAATACAAAAGAGCCTCCAAGCCGTATCCTCAAGCCTTGATAGGAATGATAAGACGCTTCAGGACGCCATCAAGGTCATAAACTCATCAACGGCAGACATAACAAACAGAGTTGCCCAGATGAGCTCTATCGTTAATCAATTTGACGATACAAGTAGGAAACTCATGGACTCATTACTCAGTGCCCTCAATAAAATAAATGAGATCCTTGACAGGCTCCAGGGTTTGTCAGGGAACATGCAGCAAAGTTTAACCAGTGCTGTGACGACGCTTGAGACAATAAATAATAATGTTAAGGACTTGAATACAAAAATAGAGAGTGGTGTTGATAAGGCGTCATCATTGGTCTCAGAGGTATCGAAACTGAGCAACCTGTTAGGTGAGTTGAATAGGGTGTATAATGAGGTCTTGAGTAGGGAGAAGGACCTGGAGAATAAGCTTCTTGATTTAAGTAGGAGGGAGAGTGATGTAACGGTTAGGGAGAAGGGTCTCGAGGAACTTAGGCAGAGGTTGGAGAACGATAGGAAGGCCATTGAGGAGGAGAGGGCAAAGTTGGCTGAGATGTCGAGTGTCATGGCGACGCTTACGGCATTGGCTAACCAATTAACATCAAGACTCAGCGAGCTTGATAATAAGGAAAAAGCATTGGCTGAGAGGGAGAGGGCAATTAATGAGAGGGAGGCTAAGCTTAGGGATTGGGAGATTGAGTTGAAGTCACGTGAACAGAGACTTGAGATGGAGGCTGTCAGGATTGATGCGGAGAACGCGAGACTTAGGGAGTTGGAGAAGAGGGAGGAGGAGGTTAAGGAGAAGCTTAATCAATTAGCCCAGAGGGAGGCTGAGCTTAAGGAGTTCGAGAAGAAACTGAATGAGAGACAGGAGGCACTTAATAAGTTAGAGGCTGAGCTTAAGGATAAGGAGAGTAGGTTAAGCACGCTCGAGAACTTACTTAAGGATAGGGAGAATGAGTTGAGGAGAATTGATGAGGAGATCAGTAAGAGGAGGAGGGAGATTATGGAGAAGCTCGAGCCATTGATGACGAAACTACTTGAGGAGGAGAAGAGACTTTCCGATTGGGAGAAGAGGTTGCTCGATAAGGAGAGGGAGTTGATGAATTACCAAAGGGCTCTCATCATTAGGGAGAATACGTTGGTAGAGCTTAGGGAGAAGTTGGATAGGGAGAGGGAAGAGTTGGATAGTAAGATGAGGGAGGTGAGTAGAATTGAGAGTGAGTGCCAGGATATACGTAAGAAGTATGAACAATTGCTCAAGGAGAGGGAGGAGTTGATGAAGATAATCGAGAGTAAGGATAAGGAGTTGAACCAACTGAGGGCATTAATTAAAAAATAATTTTAAATCGCAACAATGAGTATGTATGCAAAAACGAGGATAATATTGACTATATTCAACCCAAGGGCGAAGAAAGCTAAAATCCTCTCTAACCTACCAATGATCAACTCCCTATCAGTATACGCCGTACTAACATCGTACCAGGTCTGCTTTATTGCGAGGAAGGATGTGAAGAAGCTAACCACGGCAAGGGATAGCATAAACACATCAAGTGATAAACTACCCTTGCTGGGTAGGTAGGTGCCCGCGAGTGAGGATAGGAGTACTGTGTATGTTACCACCGCAAGGATTATCGCCAAAATTAATAACTTAGATAACATCTACATCACCCCAATGCGCTCTCCAACCTTCTTAATACAAAATCCTTGCCCAACATTGCCAAGTAAGGCGCAATCCTTGGACCACTTGGTTTACCAAAGAATACTAGGTATACAGCTTCGAAGAATGACCTCTCCACATCCTTACTCTCCCTGGGGACTTTCTTCATTGCCTCCTTAATATTATCCTCACTCCAAACATCCAACTTATTAAGTTCTTGCAATAGGATGCGTAGTTTAGATCTTTGGACATCACTTAATGATGTTTTAATCGAATCAGGCAACTCCTCAATAATCCTGATCCTATATGTATCTGGTGCATACTTATTGACCCAATTACGGGCCCTAAGTAGCCTGGACTTAATCCTATCACGTGATAGGTCATCCAAGTCCTTATTTAGTATCTTCGTTTCTTTCAATCTCTTAATAACCCTCTCCATAAGCTCATCATCACTTAATGACTGCGGTAGCGTCTGTATTAAAGCAACCGCATGTAGGTAAGGCAGTTGGAACGGCATCTCCCTAGGCAACGGCTTTAGCTGGGCGTACTCAAAGGACCTTATTATCAAGTCTAGGTAATCCTTCTCCTTGGGGCTTGGCTTATCAACACCGTAGTAGAGGCGTTCGGCTCTATCGTAAATATCCACGTACTGGTAAATGGAGTCTAGACTGAACGTCAATCTCTTTGTTGGTTCATGGAATATGTATATGTACCTAAGCACTTCAGGCTCTGCAACCTCAACCCAATCCTTTGGTGTGAAGCCTATGAAATCACTACTACCCATATCACCCACATCCTTACCATTGACCACGTAACCAACCCACTCATACCATGTACCCAGTGGTGGGTTAATTCCGTAAACGCTCTTGGCAACATCGATTGCGGAATCCCTAGAACCACCTGGCATTGCGTGATCCTTACCGTAGGGTTCGAAGTCCACATTCAATGTGTACCAAACACCAACCCACTCAACCCTCCAGGGTAATTTACCATCAGTCAGCCTTGCCCTACCAACATGGCCGCAGTATGTGCATTTGTACTCAACCTCGTACTTCTCAAGATCTAATTTAGTGACCTCTGCAGTACCAATCCTACCACAATTCTCGCATATCGGTTCAAAGGGTATCCAATCCCTTGGGTACGGGTTCCTACCCCTATACTTATTGATAACCTCGATCAGCTTATCCCTATTCTTCATTGTCATCACTATGAACTCCCTCATCCTCGAATGCTCCCTATACATCTCACCCGTGGTTATTACCTCTACGTTCTTCGCGAAATAATCAAGGTAATCACCGAAATCCCTCCAGTAATGCTCAACCCAGGACCTATGGCAACCCTTTGGGTCCGGGACACGCTCGAGGGGCCACTCAATGTATTTCCTACCGACGTCCGGATTTATGAATTGCTCAAGCTGCTTATCCTTACCCTTCCAGGGATCGACAGTGTACAGCGTCAATACCTGCCTAACCCTAAGTCCAGCATCCCTGAGCTTCTCGGCAATGACACTATTTAGAATTATCTCACCCCTAAGCCTACCGATGTGCTGAAGCCCAGAAACACTTAAGCCACCGTTAAGTACGCACACGTCCTTACCCTCACTACGGCACCTCTCGAGAACCTGGCCAGCTATCCTATCAATCCAATGGGTATAACTCATTACCCAATGGATCAGTGAAAACAAATTTATAAGTTATGACCCCTTCCCCGCCTTTGGGCACTTTGTTTGAGGCCTTGAGTGCTACTCACCTTCTCAGTTTTACCCAAACTGGCTTTTCGTAATTCTCCTGAATAGGAGCTTTATTCAACGACCTTAACTTTATAAAAGCAGGACCGAAATAGTGATTGGTGTAACACCTTGAGCGTAACCATATCAGTGCCCCGAAGACTCATTGACGCGTTGGAGGAAAATGGTCTAAGCATAGTAGACGCAATCACGATAGTCCTTGGTAATAGACTCGATCCCTACGAGATAGCCAGGGCTAGGATTGAGCTTGCTGAGAAATACCTTGAGGAGGCTAAGGATTACATCAATAAGAAGGATGCCGTCCAAGCATCAGAGAAGATGTACAAGGTTGTTGAGGAGTGCATAAAGGCGCTCGCAGAAACCCTAAACACACCCGAAACCCAGGAGGCAAGGAAAAACGGTAGGTGGTTCACGTGGCTTCTGGGAAGCGCTGCCAGGAGTGTTGCCAATAGGCTGGGCAGGCCTGAGATTGTCGAGACCTGGGCATTGGCTTACGATGTACACGTGTGGGGTTTCCATGAGGCTAAGTATAATGTGGATAATGTTGCGTGGGGGTTGGCGTACATCGAGAGGCTACTTAAAATCACGAAAGACGTTGTTGAGACTTCATCGAAGAAGTAATTGCTTAACACGTAAGCTGGTGACGAGCTGGCGAATTCTAAAAGTATTTCCTTCTTTCCTTCTACTTAGTATCACTGAATGGCTGAACTAATTACTAATTTATTTAATTTAGCCACCTTCGGCTGGTGGTAGGAACACCACTTCATCATTATCATTGAGTTTTGTGAATAAGCCATCGAGCCACTCAATGGCCTTGCCATTGATAAGAACCACGTACTCACCTCTCAACTTACCATCATTATCGAGAACGGCTTCCGCAAACTTAGGATTAAACGTGCGGGATATCAAATCAACCAACTCACGCACCGTAAGACCAGTCGGTGTCTCTAACTCGACACGAAACGTACCAACTATTTCGTAGAGATCACCGAAAAATTTAACCCTAATCCTCACAACCCACAAAGCCAGGGCTGCAAATATAAAAGCCTAACCCAGAGGTCTAGGCATTATTATCACTGCCAACACCATACGCAATCAAATAACATGGTAACTCCAAAGAACACACTGGGCCGGACCCAGCCTTTACCTTCTCTGCCATTTCCGCAGCCTCTAAGCACCTACCCAAACTCCTTAGAATCTCAATAATAAGACCCAAGCCCTTCCTAACATGCGGATCACCCAAAGCCCTAATTAGGTCAGGAAAACCATCGATAGGCCTAACCTCATGCTTAACCTTCGACGTGATAAAGGACAAGTCTCGCCATTCATGGCGGGGTTGCCCTGCTACGTGGGGCTCGGTATCAGGTTTATAAAACCCTGCTTTGCTGGTTGGCTGGTGCCTGGGTTGGTGCCTCCGAGAGGGGGTTTGGTTTCTTTGGATGAGTTGGTGGGTCGATTACCCACTGTTTTCGCCAACCCAGGCACTCCTTCTTCTTCCAAGCGGAGTAATGTGCGTACTGTTAGGCTGAGGCTTCTACCTAGTGGTTCTCAAGAACGCAAGTTACGTAGAATTGCCGATGCCACAGCTAGGCTTTGGAATGAATTGAACTACGCCAGGCTTGTTCAGTATAGGGAAACGGGTAGGGTTGATTTCGAAGACACAGAGCACGAGTTTTACTATAAATACAATAGCGTGTTGGGTGTGAATGCTGGTCAGGTGATTAACCTAAACAACAATGCTTGGAAATCATACTTCGAGTTGCTTAAGTTATATAGGCAGGGCAGACTACCGAAGTTTTACAGAAAGCCATCGCCGCCTGGCTTCTGGAAGGATAAGGTGCTTGGGAAGAGGACTTTGAGGATTTTGGTGAGGAACGATAGGTACTACATCGAACCAATCAACAATGGCGAGGGCTATTTGGTGCTTAAGGATTGGGGTTTGAAAATAAAGTACGCTGGGAGGATTAAGTGGTCTGGTAAACAAGGCATGCTCGTAATCAAGCTTGAGGATAACAGATGGTTCGCCTATGTGCCAATCACCGTCGGTGAGAAACCAGCGAAGAGTAACCCAAAGGGCTACGTGAGAGGTATCTATGAGAAGATT
Organism: Vulcanisaeta sp. EB80; assembly: GCF_002078205.2. NCBI lineage: Archaea > Thermoproteati > Thermoproteota > Thermoprotei > Thermoproteales > Thermoproteaceae > Vulcanisaeta > Vulcanisaeta sp. EB80. The sequence continues at coordinate 2,337 of NZ_LCWN02000049.1, read as the reverse complement.
CAGATCGAGAAGCCAAGGGGCAACAACAAGGCTTTCATAGACATTGGCTTGAACAATTTATTCGCGGTGGTGTTTAATCACACTGACGTTGCAATTCTAATCAAGGGTTCGACGATTAAGTCCGAGTATTATTGGTGGAAGCGCGAAATCAAGACGTATCAGGCGATTAGGGATTGGTTGAGGAATCACGGATTCGAGTCGTGGAAAAAGTACCACACTTATTACTTACACGCGGTTTATAAGCAACACGAGAGACTAAGACACTATTACCGCACAGCAATCAGATTCCTAGCTAAGGAAGTGCATAAAATGGGCGTTGATGAGGTGTTCATCGGATACCCATACATGGTGAGCCAAGACAATGGTAACGAATACAACACAAACATTTGGTGGTTTAATAAAATCATTAATTGGCTTAAGGACGTACTTGAGGAGTACGGAATCAAAATCAACGTTGTTAATGAGTATGGGACGAGCAAGCAATGTTCTATCTGTAACATGGAGCACGAGAAAGGTAGGGTTAAGCGTGGGTTGTACGTGTGCGAATTAACTGGAATAAAGATTAACGCCGATCTGAACGCAGCAAGAAACATAGCAAAGAAGGTAGGCTACGAAGCACCAATACCAAAGAAAATACTGAGTTATATAGTAACAACCAACGGCGTAAAACCAATAACCCCAAAGAAGGGGCAACAATCGAGACCCCCAAAAAATGAAACCCGCCCAAAAAGGGCAGGGAAGGGGGTCATCCATAAAAATCGGTGCACCATAACAACTTTGTATTAATAAATTTAAAAGTATGGAAATGTATTCAAATAAATAAATATGTAATAATACGTTACAATCGCAATTATTAATCGCGAATCGTAGCAGTACCTAATAATCATTGACATCATTGTTATTTTATTTTAATTAAATTTAATAATATAGCCTAATTAATTCAAAATATTCATGGTGCCCCGGCCGGGATTTGAACCCGGGTCATGGGCTCGAAAGGCCCACATACTTGACCGGGCTATACTACCGGGGCATGGTTTTTATGACATTGAGTATTTTTAGGTTTTCTGTTCATGGATGCGAGCTTGTGGGGTTATTTAAATGGATATCCTATCACGATCTCTCACGCATCTCATCATGTAAGGGTGGTAGGAATCCTGCGCATGGCTTGTACCGCACCGTGTTCATGACATAGTTAATTATTAAAGTTCATCGTTTTCCCGTTGTTGGATGCCAGTAACAATCTATGGGGGTTATGGTCTTTATTTCGTTAGGTTTTCGTTGCGGGTTAAGCCGCGTAGGGTTGCATTTGTCATTGGCAATTTCACGGCCTTTATGAAGTCAATCGAGCTTGAATTCTGTGGGGATGATTATTGTGCCTACGTTGCGTTGCCTCCGGGTAGGTACCTGTATAGGTACTTGGTTGATGGTGAGGTGGTGCTCGATGATGGGCCTGTCGAGAATGGGTACAATGTATTGCTGCTTAGGGGCTCCCTCAGGAGGGCTAGGTTGGGTATTACGAGGCGTAGGTTGTTTAGGGCTGTCTACGGGATTTTCGTTGATAGGTTTGAGTGCAAAAGGGTTGGTGGGCCTAGGGATAGGCTTGGTGGTGATCTAGAAAGTATTAGGCGTAGGCTTGGTTACATTAGGTCCATGGGCTTTGACGCCATTTACCTAACACCAATATTTAGGGCCATGTCTTACCATAGGTATGACGTGCTTGATTATTTGAGTGTGGACGATGACCTCGGAGGCAACAGGGCGTTTAAGAAGCTAGTTAGGGATGCCCACGCTATTGGGGTCAGGGTTATCCTGGACATGCCGATACACCACACAGGTTCTGAACACCCAGCCTTCAAGAGGGCTCTGGATGGTGACCCAGAGTATTCCCGTTGGTTCTACATCTACGGTGATGATTATGAGAAGTTCATGGATGTAAGAAGAATGCCTAAGCTAAATGTTAAGTTCGCCGGCGAGTGGGTTAAGGGGATTATGCTTCATTGGTCCCTGATGGGCGTTGATGCGTTCAGGATAGATGTCGGTGCTGGCATACCACCATGGTACCTATGGGATGCGAGGCAGTTCGTTAATAAGCCATTGATTGCGGAGGTTTGGGGCGACCCATTTCTGTGGAGGAATGCCGTTGATGGTGTCATGAACTACCAGGTATGGGAGCCATTAATAAAATTCCTCAGTGGTAACCTGAGTGCTGAGGATTTTGCACAGATCCTTAAAAGACAACTGGCCTTATTACCGAGGCCATTCCTACTCAATTCTTGGCTCTTTATAGATACCCATGACACCCCAAGGGCAATAACGGTATTAGGGGATGCGGAGAAG
>NZ_LCWN02000048.1:0-16302 GCF_002078205.2 Vulcanisaeta sp. EB80 | reverse complement strand
CCCATGAAAAATAACATAAAACACACGTAATAATAATTAATAATAACGTAGAAGGATAACATCTTGCCGTCTCTCCGGAGATGGCGGTTGACCCGCCGTCTCCTTCTCGACGGTCTCCCCGAGCCCCTCACCGCAGTGGTTCCCCAACGGTCGCCCGCGGCTCACAGTCCTACGGCTCTCAGAAACCCAGGGTAACCGGTGTGAGTGTTGGGGTTAGGGTTAATAAATTCATTCGCTTCATCACCAATAGTAATAAACCCCACGAATAATCATGAAAACCGAAATTGCCCCCTGCATGCACCCACGCCATTGGTGTCGGATCAGCGGCCCGGTTTGGCCGGGTCGTTGGCCCGGCACCAATGACGTGAATGCAAGGCAGGTATAGGCACTATATATGTTTAGTATTTTTGTATTTATATTAATTACCTTATCGAGTGATCAAGAAAATACTTATGTATTACCCTAATTTTTTATGTATATTACGCAATTCTCGATAGTTGTTTATCACTAATTTGATAATGCTTACTTAGTAAATGGTCTTGAAATAGAAAGGTATTTAAGATAGAAACTGATAAAGTAGGTATGTGAAGGGGGCGCTATACTGTCGTAGTACGGACCTTGATAGCCTAATTATATGCGCATTTAACGCCATAATAATGGCAAAACTTGGTCTTGTGAGTAAGGATGAAGCACTAGACGTCCTATGGGAATACCTCGTAAATATTGACTATGAAATTAAGGTGATTCGTGGATAAAGCCATTAAATTATTACAATTAAACAAAATTTGTTTAACCACCTGGAGTAAGATTACTATTTTTACAAAAATTAACCGATTATGGTGCGAAAACGTTTAGTATAGATTACGAGGATGGCTAACTAAAGGCAAGCCCTGGTGGGCCCGCCGGGATTTGAACCCGGGATCTCCCGGTATCTCCGGTTTATACCTTATCAGCCGGGCGCTTTACCTGGCTAAGCTACGGGCCCTGTCTGTTTATATCTTCACGGTTTTTATGTTTTTCTTCCTTGACGTTTCATCCTTTATCGGAGTTGTTTTCTCATGGTAATCATAATAGATCCCTTATGGGGTGTGGAGAAACCTTTTTGTTCCAGTATTTGTTTTTCGTGTTGATGAGTGATCACGGTGTTAGTATTGGTAGGTTAATTGGCAGAATATTAATTGATTGGTTCTTCCTTAGCGTTATTGGTGTGTTGATTTATGTTCTATACATAAACATCGTGTTTTACCTATTGCCCCAGTCCTGGAAGGCGTTTTTGATGTCTTACGATAGTGTTGTTAGGTCTGCCGTAATTGTTACGATAGGTGCAATACTCGTTTGGGATACTGGGAAGAGGATCAGTGATTACATTAGTAGGTATGATAATGTTAGAGGCACCGTGCTTAAGTTCGTGTTAGATACCGTGCTCATAGTGGCAATACTGATAGCATTGGCAGTAACATTTGAAAGGTTCGGTTTATCAATTGCCGCCTTCTCCGGTACAGCCGTTGGTATCATCATAGGTCTTGCCGCCCAACAAACCCTCTCAAACGTCATTGCCGGTATTGTGATAATAATGACAGGTAGGTATAAACCTGGCGACAGGATCACAATAGTTAATTGGAGATATGGCGTGATTAGGGTTATGTACCCACACGAGGGATTACCCAATGGCTTCACGGGAACAATCAAGAACATAACCCTAATGTTTACGGAGGTCATTAGTGACGGTGGTTGGTTGTACACGATACCCAACTACGTAATGCTTGACGCCCTTCTAATTCATAGAAACGCTTCACCCTTTAAACGCGTCAGGGCTAGGGTCGACCTGCCGTCTAGCATCGATCCCTGGACCTTCGAGGAGAGGATCAGGGATAAACTCAGGAATGGCGGTGTCAAGGATGTCAGGGTTAGGGTTGGCGAGACCTGGCAGAGCACAAGCATGTATCAGGCAATAATCGAGGTTCTTGCTGACGGCAATGCTGACGGTGAGGAGATAAAGGATAGGGTGCTCAGGGAGGCCATAAGGATTAGAAACGAATTAAACAAACAGCAATGAATTTTTAATAGATTAAAGATAATCACAGCAGGTAATCAAACTCCTCGAGACCAAGCCTCTTCAACGTGTCCTTGGTCGGTTTACCATCAACCCAACCCCTCAACTTGTAGTAAACCTTAATGCCCTCATCAAATATCTTAGCTGCTGAATGACCCTTAGCTGGGCCATCAGGTATTGGCTCCCTCATCCTAGGCGGCAACTCATCCTTAACCCACTTACCCTCCCTAACCCAGTGCAACCTCTCTACATTGAATATCCTCTCACCAATACTCAAAACATCCTGTGGTGTCAAGTCCCAACCGAAGGCTGCGTTGTATAGGTCTGCAAAATCCTTCTCAGTGTCTATATTTGGCATTAGGTTTTCGAACTTGCAGAACACTGTTGAGTCAACAACGGCGAATAAGTCCTGGTTCCACTTAACAAGTCTTGCCTGCCTCTCAATGCACTCCTGGGTTTCGCAGAATGGGTCAACCCTCTCAGGGACACCGAAGATCTCCCACGTCGGTGTGTAAGCCTCTAGATGGTCACCGCCCCTATTCGCGGTGTAGTAGGCTAGTGCAAATCCCTTGAGAGCCCTTGCGTCATAGGCAGGTACCCCCTGTCCCCTAGAGCCTACGAATAACTGCGGCATTCCGTACTTAACAGCCAACCTATAATCGCCCTCCGCCAAGTCATCCCCAACACCGTCCCTATAGGCTATCTTGTATACTAAGTACTCTAGGGCACCAGCATCGCCCCAGTCAACATCTAGGTTGAGCTTACCGTTCTTCGCAAGCTCAACAGCCATTGCCAGGGTGTTGCCTAGGCTTATTGTGTCTAGACCAAGTTCATTAGCCAACTTCTGCAGCTTTATGTCTGCCTCAGGGTCTGTTAAACCAATGTTTGGCCCAAGCGCCCACGTATTCTCATACTCCTGTTTCACGTACTTCTCGGTAGTGCTTATCTTGAACGGGCCCGACTTAACGACAGGCATTTGCGTGCATGCTATTGGACAGTTGTAGCATCCGTGCACCTCCGTTGGGTAATGATCCTTAATGTACTCCTCACTGACCGGGGTTACATCCTTAAGCTTCCCAGTACCACCGAAGTTGTAGTGCGGTAGGGCGCCTATTGCCTGTACTATGTTCATTAGGACGTTCGTGCCGTACTTATGGAGCGTTTTCGTGGTGTCGTGGACCGCGATCCTCTTGACTATGTCGTTATTCACCTTCATGAACCTAGCCCTATCAACAACCTCCTTATACAGGTCTCTGGTGCCCCATACGAGGATTCCCTTGAGTAGCTTACTTCCCATCACTGCACCAACACCGCCCCTGCCGGCGAATCTCTCGTAATCGCTCATCCTAATTCCCGCAAACCTAACCAGGTTCTCACCGGCTGGTCCAATAACGGCAACCCCAGCCTTTGTCTCGTCTGGTGGGAAGCCGTTTTCCTCAAGTATCATTTTCGTGGAGGCGCCAGTCCACTTGCCCCAAATGTGCTTGGCGGGCTTAAGCTTTGGTTCTCCATCCTTGATGACGAGGTAGACTGGTTCGTCAGCCTTGCCCTCGATTACTAAGCCATCATAACCCGACTTCCTAAGCCAGTATGAGAAGTTACCACCAGCGTTTGCGTGCGTGTATACGCCGGTTAATGGGGACCTCGTCGTTACGTTAACCCTACTTGATGATATTGTGGCTATGCCGCTCAATGGACCTGAGAATATGTAGAGCTTATTGCTTGGGTCAAGTGGGTCTATGCCCCTTGGTATCTCCTTAAGGGCTAGGTAGGCTGCTAAACCCCTACCGCCAAGGAACTTCTTTAGGAGATCCTCCTTGATTACCTCCTCACTAAAGTGTTCACGGGATAGGTCTACTCGTAGTATTCTGAATACTGTCATAATCAGTGTTGTTTTTCAGTATTATTTAAAGGCGTTGTTATCGGTAATTTAATAATTATTCAGATAATTATAAATCAATAACCTATGTCTATGGCACAACGGTAATTATATAGGCGGTATAGTTTAAAGTGGCCCGGCATTGATTTTGTCGATGGTTAAGTTCCCGTATTGGGTAATCGAGGAAGCCCTAGCCGGTTCATCAATGCCTCTTGATGAGGATACGGTGGCCATGTGGTATAGAATGAGGATCAGGGCTGTGGTTATCTTGGTCGAGGAATGGGAATTCACACTGGAGGGTTGGGACTTCAACGACTACGTGGATACCCTACATAGGTTTGGTATTGATTACCTGCACGTACCAACGAGGGATGGTTATGCACCACCTGAGGATGAACTCTACAGTATTGTTACCTGGATTGATAAGAACATAATGAGTGGAAAACCTGTACTTGTTCATTGCCATGCTGGTATTGGTCGTTCACCAACGGTTATAGCCGCCTACTTAATGTATAGGAGGGGGCTTAGTGCTGATGATGCCATTGAGTTAGTGGGTAGGTATAATGATGAATTGTCAATAACCAATGAGCAGTACCTAGCGCTTATTGCCTTTGAGCATTATTTAAAAAGCGTTAGTCGTTAAATACCCTGGATCTTCAATACTCCCTAACCCTTATTAGCGACCCAAGCGCCACCAATAATGCTCCCATGACCATTATTACCGATCCATAGATGGCGATCGTAAATGGGGAGCTTGGTGAATATTCCAAGGCGAACAGTAGCGCTGCGGTGGTTAAAGGCCCTATCGACGCATTTATGTTCCAACCAAAGGCAACCGCGCTCCACCTAATCTCTGTTGGGAATATGGACGTGAAGTATAGGGTTTGGGGTGCTGCGGTTAGGCCGAATAATATGCCCATTAATAGGCTTGTGTATATCGATAGTGGGTTCATTGTGAATGCTAGGTACACTATAAGTGGGCTTAGCAAAAGCATTAATGTGGATGGTATTATGAAGGATGACCTAATGCCCACGAGCCTTATGAGGAAACCACTAAGTAATTCACCAATAACTGCGCCAATGCCACCATAAATACCGAGCACCAGGGCCCATGTGTAGGCTTTATCCGGCGGTAGGCCGAGTTTTGGCGCAACTATATCACGCATTACGTAGGGCCAATACCCAGATCCGCCGTAGTAGTAAATCGTTAATCCTAGATTTATTAGGATCAGGGCTATGAAAGGTATCCAATACTGCGATAAAACGATACTAAGTGGTACCTTAACCGCTCCACGGGTCTTAACTCGTTCAAGCCATTCCATGGATTCCGAACCCCATAATCTAATGATTAGGGCTATGAGTGCGGGTATGGCACCCGTTATGAATAATATCCTCCAGCCAATTATGGCAAAGGATTCGCGCATTATGGATTTTGCGCTCAGGGTTACAAAGGATGTTAAGAATACAGCCCAGGAGAGGCCTGAGTACATGACACCGTTTATGTATGGTCTAATGTTCCTTGGCGTTAGTTCCAGGGCCCATGTGGCACCACCGCCGGCCTCACCGCCAAGTCCAATACCCTGCAGCATCCTCATGGTGTACAGCAATACGGGTGCTGCAATGCCTACTGTGGTGTATGTCGGTAATAACCCTATGGATAATGTTGCTAAACCGACAAGTGCTGCGTCTATGATGGTGGCTGCCCTCCTACCGTGAACATCACCGATCCAGCCGAAGATCATCGCCCCTATGGGCCTGACGAAGTATGTCGATGCGAAGGCCCCCCAGGTCTCTATTGCGCTAATTATGGCTAACTTTGATGGGAAGAAGTAAATCTCGAGTATTGGTGCCAGCGATGCGAAGAGTATTATGTCGTAGTACTCAAGGCCCCAGACAAGCATTGTGCTGATTGCAGCTAGTAGGCTTTGCTTGATGGTTAATTGCCTTGGTACTGAACCAGACACGGTTATCGATTATAATTCTCCTTAATAATTTTTTCCCTCATTACTCTTCATTATTTGGTTTGATTTAATTAGGGGTTTCCCGGTGGTATTAATTTGTTGAGTATCAGGAATATAGTCAATGCTTACGATCAATTGGATGCGTTTGATCTCAGGGTACTCAGGATTATAGAGATTGGTCATAGGAAGTTTGAGTTCGTACCACTTGACGTGATCGTTAATTGGAGTAAGAAGCCTGAGGAGTTGATTGGTAAATCACTGAGGAGGCTCAATTCCCTAGGTATGGTCATTAGGTATAGGGGTAATTACACTGGCTATAGGTTAACGTTCATGGGTTATGACGCACTGGCGCTGCATACGTTAGCGAAGAGGGGTATTGTGGAGGCACTGAGCCCTACACCGATTGGTGTTGGTAAGGAGTCTGACGTGTACGCGGGCGATGCCATTGGTGGTGGGAAGATTGTCCTTAAGTTTCATAGGCTTGGTAGGACTAGCTTTAGGCAGATTAAGAGGTTTAGGGCTTGGATTGGCGATAGGAGGCACATAACCTGGCTTTATGAGTCTAGGTTATCGGCGCACACGGAGTATAAGGCGCTTGTCCTCGCATACAATGCTGGACTTAGCGTTCCTAAACCAATAACCGTTAACAGGCATACGGTGGTTATGTCCTACATAAACGGTGCATTGTTATCCGAGGTTGACGAAGTTGATGATGTTGAGGATGTTTACTGGGGAATTATTGAGGATGTTAGGAAAATGTTTAGGGATGTGGGTATTGTGCACGGTGACCTCAGTGAGTTTAATGTAATGATTAGTCTGGATGATAATAAACCATACATAATAGACTGGCCCCAGTGGGTTCCGAGGAATGCGGTTGGTGCCCTAGACCTGCTCCATAAGGATATACTCAACGTGACTAGGTTCTTTGTACGTAGGTTCGGCCTTGATGTTGATGTTGAGGAGGTCTTTAATTACGTTATTGGTGGTGTTGAGGTGAAGGAGGAGAGTCTTGAGGAGGCTTTGGAGGAACTTCTTGGTAGTGAGGGACTTGGTGAATTGATGGGGTCTGAGGGTGAGGAGGAGTTCGAGGATTATTGAACATGAATGTGTTAGTTAAGGTAATAAGCCTATACATAATTAATTATTGTGCTCATTGAGAGATTAGCGTCAGGTCCCATAATTGGGATTGATATTAATGGTAGGAGGTTTTCCTACGCCGTATTTAATAATGGTGATATTATCGAGAGGGGCACTGTTGATCCGCAGGATTTGATAAGGATTGTTAAGAGGATTAGGCCGAGCGCGATTGCTGTTGATAATATTGGTGAGGTGATGGAGTTAAGCCCCGGCATAATTAAGAGGTTGGGTAGGCTGCCCTTCAACGTTTACCTGGTTCAGGTAACTAGGGTTAGCCCAGATACGGAGGAGTCGATGGAGGTCCTTGTTAATAAGTACTTTGGACTGAGCATCGGTAAGCTTGACCCGGACACGACCGCGGAGTACCTGGCAAGGCTTTGCTCAATGGGTGTTGGCTCTATTGTTAAGGTTTATGAGCCGGAGACTAGGATTGTGATCAAGGCTTCCATATCAACCACACCAGGTGGTATGAGTAGGAATAGGTTTGAGAGGAATATTGCGCATAGGATTAGGTATCTAGCTAAAGAGATTAAGGAGAGGCTTGAGAAGGGTGGTATTGATTATGACATGTTCATAGCGCCAGAGAGTGAGGGTTTAAGATCCGTGGTTTTCATAGCTTACGCCGACAGAACCACCATAAGGTCGATAATAAAGCCGCGTAGGAGCATGGATGTTAAGGTAATTGTAGAATCCGTACCGAGTGACTCAATAAAGTTCGCGGGTCTTACAGAGACTGAAGCCGTTGAGGTTGGTGGTGCTATTAAGGATAGGAAGCTCATTGTTGGTATAGATCCTGGCATAGTTACGGGCTTGGCGATACTCGACATGAATGGTAATGTGTTAACACTACATAGTGGTAAGAACCTTAGCAGGAGGCATGTTCTCAGGATAGTTTACCAATATGGAACACCAATACTCGTTGCCGTGGACACCGCCAAACCCTCTGATTACGCAAAGAAGTTAGCCGCCATGATCGGTGCGGTGCTATACTACCCAGATAAGGACCTAAGCATCTCCGAAAAGAGTGAGATAGTCGTTAAGGTATCCCGTGAGCAGGGCATTGTGGTTAAGGATCCACACATGAGGGATGCGCTCGCTGCCGCTTATAAGTCATTTATGCAATTAAAGCCTAAGCTTGATAGGGTTGAGGATGAGGTCAGGAGGAGCATTGCTAGGGTTATTGATGAGGCTAAGGCTCTGGTCATTAAGGGGATGCCCATAAAGCAGGCAGTTGATGAGGCGAGTAGGAAAATCGAGGTACAACCGCAACAGGAGGTTAAGGTTGTGCAGCAGGAGAGGTGTGAGTGTGAGTGCGATAGGATTCGCAGTGAGTATGAGGGGATGATAAGGGCATTAAATGCCGAAGTTGAAAGGCTCAATAAACTATACATGGAAACCAAGGAGAGGGTTGAGGAGCTATTAAGTAATTACGATCTAGAAGCCAGGAAGGATCAATTGGTTAGGGCTTTGTCAGCCAGGGTTGAGATTCTGGAGGGCGATGTTGAGAAGTACAGACGTAAAGTTATGGAGCTTGAGGATAGCCTCAGAAGATTTGTGGAGGATTTCGTGGATTACATAAGGGGTAGAAAATACGTGCTAATAAGGTTTAATGAGGACCTTGATATAAACATTATCGCCCAGATGCGTAATGCCATCCCCCTCATGACCCTAGGCGAGCTTACGCGTGTAGGTATTGATAAGTTGATAAGCGCTGGAGTAAGTTCCATAGTATTAATTGATGTTAATGACAAGAATATATTAAGACCCATTTGGAAGAGGGGTTTGAGGGTTATTCCCCTAGGTATTGTTTATAATGGTGTAGTAAGCAAGGTCGTGTTTATTGATGGGTCGGTAATCAATAGCGCCATGGAATCACTTGGTAAGGAGTTACTAAGTGTTGTTGATGAGGATTATTTAAGGCGTATGATTAATGAGTATAGGCGTTTGAGAAGTATTTAGTTAGAACAGGGTTACTTTGTTCTTAACCACTAAATCGGTTAATGCCGTTATGTTCTCCAATTCCTCATTGACGATACCCTCAACCTCACTCTTCACCTCGCCAGTCAATTCAGCGCCAGACTCTGTCAGCAACTCTACATTAGCTACTAATGGTTCATTTATTGGTTTACCAATCTGGCTTAATAAATAGACGTAGACCTCTCTCAATCCCTTAACCTCACCATAGATTCTCTCGGCAATCTTGTTAGCAAGCACATTGTATAACTTACCTATGTGGCTAACAGGGTTCTTACCAGCCGTGGCCTCCATAGTCATTGGTCTCATGGGCGTTATTAACCCATTGGCCCTATTACCACGGCCTACGGCTCCATCATCGCCATGCTCTGCAGACGTACCTGTGACCGTTATGTAATATATCCCGTGCTCGGGCTTATCGGCTGCATTCACCGTGACGTCTACGGTTAAGTTAGGCGTTATTTTAGCGGCTAGGTCTAGGACTTTGTTCTTTACCTCCTCCTTAACGTTTAGGTAGTGATCCTTATCCTTAACGAGTGATGATATTAATGCTGACGCTATTGTTAACTTCACATCTTTACCAATCCTTAGGCCCATGACCTTTACATCCTCACCAACCTCAGGTAATTTTGCCTTAAACTCCCTTGAATTAAGTAGCCTCTCGGTCTCAAGCACGAGCCTCTCCGTATCTGTTAATGGCGCGAAGCCAACACCTATCGATGTATCGTTAGCGAGTGGTACCTTAACGGCCTTAACACCAAGTTCATAGACACCGACTAGGTCTGTGGATCCCATACCAACCCTATAATCAATAACGACGTGCTTGTCTGGATCGAGAAACCTAAAGTTCTCCTTAATCCACTCCTTAATTGATGATATTATTATTGGGCCAACAGGTACCTTCTCAACACCTGTGGCGGTTTTAACCTCCGTAGTGACCCTGCCAGCGACCAATATGTATATGGGTTGCAGTACATCGCCACCGCCAAACCGTGGATTTGCTTGACCACCAACAACAAGAACCTTATCAACATTATGATGAAGTATCACGCCGTACTTCTCAAGGTAATAGTTGGACAAGGCCCTGCTGACGGCTTCGGCCGATGCATCGGCAATGTAGTCAGGGTGTCCGAGGCCCTTCCTCTCCACCAATTCCACGTTTAGCTCTGAGACGGGTTTTCTATTGATCGTGTTTATTGTTATGGTTCTTGCCATGCCCATCACCCCATGGTCTCCTCAGACGTTATATACAACACCTGTGTGCCTCTAATTACTAACCTACCGTACTTAACAACCACATTCTCACCCTTCTGATCCATCTCCTCACCCTCATCAAGTATTAGGTTCATGCAATCATCGTAATTGGCCAGAACGCCCCTTAGTACCCTATTGTTCTTGAGCTTCACAGTTACGTGCTTACCAACCATCTTTTGCAATACTTTCATGGGCTGTTGCGGTCTCTCCATTAGGTTCGTGCCGAAATCACCTATATTTAAATCTTAACACCCACTGAGAGTATCAAAAGTAACAATACAAATAGATAAAGAGCACTATAGCATCGGTAGTAAGTACGACCTACTCTTTACTCCGTTTCAATCCTAGAATACTCGAGAACCTGGTCTATCAACTCAATATGGGCAAGGAGAGTCCTCCTACAGCAATAACGCGTAACGCCTAAATCATCAAGCACCTTCTCTGGATTCTCACTCTTAAGGACCCTCTGCCTAAATGGTTCCCAAAGATGCCCAAGCGGTCTCCCACAGGTCCAGCACCTTATTGGAACAATCATGCAACTTCCAGGAATTATTACCCCTTTAAATTGCTTTTGCGAAGCACCTCAATCATAGTGTTGGCATAATAGAACATGAATGCTGTGGTATAAATACTGTCCCTACCGAAGGGAGAGAGTATGTTGGGTTTGGAGTTCGTTCTTACAATCATCTATAGGCCTTCTGACGTTTACTCCTAGCATGCTTAAGACCTGGTTTCTTCGGCTCCGTCCTCCTTGGATCTCCCTTAATCATTGATGGGTCATAGGTCATGTAAAGCCTGAGTAATTCCGTGTTTTGGAAGTATTCAACCAACCCCCTGGCTATTGCCATCCTCACCGCAGTTGCCTGGCCCATGAACCCACCACCCCTAACTGTGACATCAACATCGACCTTACTCACCAAGGACTTACCTGCCAGGAGCAGCGGCTCCATCATCCTCATCCTAGCCATCTCTATAGGCCATACCTCAATCGGTATGCCGTTAACCCTAACCCTACCAATACCTGGCCTAATGACCGCCTTAGCAATGGCAGTCTTCTTCTTACCAACAGCAATAACAACCCTTAAGCCGGCGACCTCCTGCGTAGTCGTGTTAGGTATAGTCCTCGGCAACGCCGATGTGTTAGTTTGCTGCTCACTCATTCACCACCACCCTTACCCTGAGCCTTTTTAAGCCTCGCCTCCCAAGCCTCCCTAGCCCTAACCCACTCCTCATAGCGCTTGGGCTCTATGTGCTTCCAAAGCTCCTCAAGCGTTACGTACTTGGCACCGGGCCTTATCGATAGTAGGGCGCCCTTTATGACGACTTTATCAGCATTGACGTACTGCGGTGGGACGCCCATGAAGACCCTAACCCTCCTAAGTGCCTCCCTACCCCTTCCACTCTTCCTTGGTAACATCCCCCTAATCACCCTCCTCAAAATCCTATCAGGCTTCCTAGGTATCTTTGGACCAGCCTTCTCGGGGTTGTAATGTGTCAACCACTCACTAACCCTTGTCTTATACCAATTAAGCACCATGTTGAAGTCGCCCGTAACAACCGCCTTCTCGGCATTGATAATAACAACCCTCCTACCCTCCAAAGCCCACTTGGCAACTACGGAAGCTAGCCTACCAACCACGTGGTTCGTGGCATCAACAACGACCTCATTAGGCGATGGCGGGTTCCTACCAGCCTCAATAACCCTACTGCTCATCAACACCACCTTACATAATAACCTTAACATTACTACCCCTATTATTCCGCCTAACCAACTCAGGTATTGATATCGCCTCAGAACCAGCCTTCTTTATAGAGTCAAGGGCACCCTTGGAAAAGGACCAGGCAGCTATCGTGACCTTCTTGCTCAATACACCATGACCAAGCACCTTACCCGGCACCACAACAACATCACCATCATTGACGAGCCTGTTTATCCTACCCACATTAACCTCAACCCTCTGCCTAGTCGGTTTCTCAAGTAAGTCAGCAACGTAATCCCAAATCCCCGCCTTATACTCATTGGCTGCTCGTCTAAGGAATCTAATCAACATGCGTAACTCCTCATTCGTTGGGCCAGTTGGGTTCGGCATCGCAAGAAGCATCAAAGGCATCCCTTTTTAAATAATTTGTGGTCGTACGACCAATCACTCCTCAATACCGAACTCCTCACCGCCCTGCTCCTCGGCAGGTAACTCGCCAACCTCCTCACCACCCTGTGGCGGTGCCCCTCCCCTGGATAACTCTAGCTCGAGTTCGTTCACGAACTCCTGGAACTTACCCTTCAATATCCTAAAGCCCTCCCTAACCATATCCTCGACAGGCATGTTACCGAAACTCTCAACCCAAAACACGTACTTATTCTCATCCCAATCCACCCTTATCGCTGGGCACACCTGCTCGCATGCCTTCCACCTATTGAATGTGCATTTAAGGATATCATTCACGACTATTGATCCGTCATCCCTAATCTCCATGGCGCCATTGCAAATATCAATACATACACGGCACTTATCAGAGGCCTTATCCATGACCGTAACCCTCGGGTAATAATGATACGCAGCCAAGCCTGCCTGCCACTTTGCGTGGTTCCTAGCCCTACCAAGCCTTGCATAGGCTTCAAGAACAACCTTCTGGCCAGGCACTAGCTTGACTATTGGTATGTCCTCATAGACAGGCCTAACCTCGGGATCGTCTGACTTGAGGTCCCTGCTGTAGACCACCATGGGCTCCTTAGCCTCGACATTAAGCTCAAACCTAACCTGGCATAGGCTCGGGTCCACAAGCTCCTGCTCACACTCCTCGATCTTTGGGAGTTTCCTGAGGTCGGTCTTTATCGGTATCATGGCTAGCCTATGGGCTATAACCTCATCGTAAAGTACGGATGTGTTATCTAAGATTATAACGTCGTCAATCGCCAGAACAGGCACATCAGATACCAAAACCCTCCTTAACGAATTAACTAATGACGGCTCCACCCCCTCAACAATCACCTTCAAATACGCATCAGACTTGTCAATAATCCTCGCCGAAACCACGCAAGACCGAGCTATTTTGAGTAAATAAACATTTCTAATGGTATGCCCATTCCCACATCCCCACGTCCCTAATCACCCTTCATCTCCTGTCGGGACTTTGTCCCCCATCCTCGGGGCATCAGTGTTCAGGTTGCCACGGGGCTGGCTCCTGGTGGGGCGACAACCCCACTAGGACTGTGTAGTCTTATTTTATCCGAAATTAAGCCTTCTTTATCGAAAAATTTATGAAAAGCCGTCGATGTTTTTAATATCAAAGTATACACGATCAATTGGGTCAACACCATAAGCAATAAAACCCTCACCTGGTATGTTTTTAACGGCGATAAGTTTGTGCGGTGTCGCGAATTAAATAAGTACAATGCTTGTGCGGTTAGTCGTGTTTTAACCTGCGTTTAGGATCGTTCCATCCTTCCCAATCCTGGTACTTGTCGAATTACTTAAGACCAAAATCCGCAGTAATCACCTTAGCTGCGAATCCTTGAGGAATTCCCCCTTATCGCCATGGCGATGCCGGTACCCACAAGAACTATGAGCAGGTTCACGGCTAAGGCGATCACCGCTATATAAACCAGGTGACCAGCTATTGGGTATAGTGGGTTAAATGCTTTGTGTTTGTATGGTGTCACGAATAGGTAGACCCCCAATCCAAGGCCGACAGCCCAACCAACCATTAACGAGTACTTATCAAGCCTATCCGTCACTAGGCCTAGGAATACTGATGGCAAGGTCTGCGTGATTATTATACCACCGAGAAGCTGAAGCCATATTGCGTACGTAGCTGGTACAATAAACACGAAACCCAGCGCCAGGAACTTAAAGACTACGGAGGCCCACTTGGCAACCCTAGTCTCACCCTGTGGTGTTATCCCTGGATATAGAGGCTTAACAAGGTTCCTGACCAACAGGTTCGCCTGGCTCATCGCCATTATAGCCGCAGGAACTAAACCACCGACAAATACCCCAAGTAATGCCAAAGCCGCCAACCACTCGGGCAGGGTCGTAACCGCCAACGTTGGTATTACTAAGCTACCCCTGGCGCTCGGTGGGAATAGGCTTAGTATCTTCATGGCTGAGGTGTCGCCGTAAACCAATATGCCGTACATAGCTAATAACGCTAATGCTACTCCATAGATAGGCAGTAAAGCCGTACTTAGGGCAAGTTTCTTATCGCTCTCAGCACTCAGTGCGCCATTGACAGCGTGCGGATACAAATATAGTGCCAATGCACTGCCTACCCAAAGCGTTGTGTAGGCTGCTGCGAAGGGTGTTTTTAAGAAATCAACACCACTTGCTAGTAAGCCCTTTGTTGTTGATGCAGCTAGTGTGGCTGCCTTAAATGCCGTTGAGAAGACACCAGATATCGCAAAAGGTGCTGCAGCAAGTATTGCAATGACGCCCAGAAACACCAGTGCATCCTTAAACACCGCAGTTAACGTGGCACCCCTTAAGCCACTGGTGTACGTGAAGGCAGCCAGTATAATGAAGGCTATCGTCAATGCTAAATCACTGACTAACTTTATATTCTTCACAATACCGAGGAGCATTATCGTCAATACCGCCTGCATACCAACTATCTGAAGGGCTATGTATGGGAACTCAGCCACAATACCCGTAGCCGCTATGAAGCCGGCCAGTAGCTTACTGTTAAACCTATCTTGAACGAAGTCAGCAGCCGTCACATAATTCCTCAACCTACTCCACCTCCAAAGCACGGGCATGGTTACTGAGGCGACGGCGAATGTCGTGGCAACGTAAGGTACTGCGAAGAAGTAAAGAGCGCCGCTGGCAAATACCCCCGAAGGCACAGCAATGAATGTGTAAGCCGTATACAAGTCAGCACCGACCAGGAACCAGACCAAGAAGGTGCCGAGCCTACGACCAGCCAACGCCCACTCATGTAACTGGCTTAGGTCGCCTCTACGCCAACGTGCACCGTAAAAGCCCAGGAAGACGAATATCACAAAGAACCCCAGGAATATACCCCAACCTAGTGGGCCGACTAGGGGACTCATTACCATCACCTCCTACCTGGGTATAGTATGAACACGGCTATTATGAATAGTATTGACGACACAACAAGCCACAGCGTTTGGAACCAGTAGAAGAACGGTATGCCACCAAGCTCAGGCTGCGCAGTGTTATATAGCGGTAGTAATAGGTAGAATATCCACGGTATTGTAAATAACACGCCAGCCACAACCTTTCTCCATGTAGCTACCCTCTCCGTAGTCTTGGTCGTCATGATAATAATTACTGTAGTCTGTTTTTTAAATAATACCTCTAAAGGTAAATAAATTAGTCTGTGAACAAATGAGTTATAGTGTATGGTGAAGATACTACATATAAGTGATGCCCATGGGGAACGAGGCTTAATAGATAAACTAAAGAACCTAATGGGCACTATTGATATAATTACCGTAGGTGGGGATTTTGAGGACGTCGGCATTTTAGACCTACTTAGCAGGTTTGGTAAGCCTGTCTATGCTGTGTTGGGTAATATGGATCCACTGGGCATTAGGGTTAGGGTATCTAAATACCTCATTGAGGGGCGTATCATAGACATAGGTAAAGACCTATATTTAGCTGGTTACCCGATCGAGATCGGCACAGCAGAGGGGTTAGGACGTAAATTGATAGTATTAAGTCATTATCCGCCCTATGATTGTAAGGTAGATATGGCCTGGGGTGGTAGGCACATTGGTAGTAAAGCCGTTAGGGAGTTTATTGAGCGTGCTAAACCGTTGGTGATGCTCACGGGGCATGTACACGAATCACCAGGTGTTGATGATATTGGAGGTACGGTGGTAGTGAATCCAGGGCCTTTTTATGAAGGCCGTTATGCCATAGTACATATTAGTGAGTATGGGGCAATTAAAGTTGAGTTGGGTAGGTTATGAAAACCACCCGGAGGAAATTCCTCCGGGTGGTTTGGCGTGGGTGCATGCAGGGGACGTTATGTTAATTTTAGGCATTAATTTATTGGTATTGTTTAATTTTTATTAACGTGTT
>NZ_LCWN02000047.1:0-17249 GCF_002078205.2 Vulcanisaeta sp. EB80 | reverse complement strand
TTGGGTAGGTTATGAAAACCACCCGGAGGAAATTCCTCCGGGTGGTTTGGCGTGGGTGCATGCAGGGGACGTTATGTTAATTTTAGGCATTAATTTATTGGTATTGTTTAATTTTTATTAACGTGTTTATAGAGGGTATGTGTTATGCCTTGAGTAATTATGACTACGTAATTAGGCATGCACCAATAAAATCCTCAAAAATGAGGATTGGGTGATTTATTGTGAGGAGAGTAGTCTTATTTGCGTAATTTTATTGAGGTTATTGATTGCTTTCGGTGATGCATAATTAAGTCCTACGTATCTTGGCTCCTTGTTAGGCTAAAGTGTAGTAGGTCATCATCCATTGCTATCACGCCCCTTTTACGTAGTGTCCATAGTATATCCACTACGTAGGGCCTTGCCTTAGCTTCTGTGTCGTCATCCATCACCACACCCCTCCTCTTCACCTCATCTATTACTGAGTCGACGAATATCAATGTCTCGGTCTTGCCCCTAACCTCGTTTAGTTTATTCATGGTTACCTCCTCAATTAGCCTTCTTAATTCCTCAGGTAGGTCTATACTGCTCATTTGATGTTCACCCATGTGAACTTCATGCAAACCCTATTGATGGGGCACTCGCTGCATTTAAGCTTTGAGCAGTAGTCGTGACCTATCTTGAATGCCCCCCTCTCGTAGATTATTGGGTCATTGCTTAACCTACCCACAGTCCTCACGATACCCTTAACCTCGTAAACTTTTATGGTTACGCCGCTATCCCTACCTGCCGCTATCTTATTAATTATCCTAAGCGTGTTGTCGTTGGTTGATATTAGAAATGCCCCGCTCCTGATGGTAACCATGGTGCTGTAGATGTCGGCAATCATTGTGTACCGCCTGTAGGCACCCCTAAATAGTAATCCAAGGGCTACGGGTAGGTTCGTCTCGTGGGAAACCCACCTGATGAACGTCCTAATAGCCCTCCTCCTCCTTTCATTAGCCCTGATTGGGTAGAACATGGCCAGGGACTTCTCGAAGGAGTCAAGATCGCGGAACTTGGGTATCCACCTCAGTAGCGTTGTTCCGTATGCGCCAGTTAATCTCCTAAGTCCGTAGACAAAGCTGTGGATTGCGTTATTAGCCTCCTTAATGTCCTCACCCCTAACCCCCTCACTTAAATAGTCGTTTAGTAATGCCATGCTAATGCCATCAGCCATGGAGTACTTGGGGTTGTTGAGCAGTTGGTTTATACGTTCGTAGTTCCTAGCCGCCACCCTGTATATTAATTCATTTCTCAGGTTTTTGAAGCCCGTAAACAATACCGTGATGAATAGTAGGTACCTAAGTAGTTCCTCAGTCTTTGGCACATTTGCGTATAACTGAATTAGGTGGCTTTGGTCCACCCTACCCTTATTAGTTTCTTGAATGTATATTTCGCGTATCCTTTGATAAGTTATGGATAATTCGTCAGGTAGGTTTTCAAATATTGTCTCCTTTACTGATCGTCCGAATTCACTGATTGCCTTTACAATATCCTCATACCTCTCCCTATTCTTCAAATCAATTTCAAGAGAGCTCATTGGCATTAACGTGGAAGATACAGTGGAATTTAAACCTTGTTGTGCACGCATTTAGGTATTAACAGGGATAATGCTGAAAAGGAAGGTAAGCTTTGATATGCCGATATGGATTTGGGTCTGAGGAATAAGGTCGCCCTAGTAACGGCATCCAGCCGAGGAATAGGCTTCGGCATCGCCAAGGTTTTAGCCCAGGAGGGCGCTAAAGTCGTGATAAGCGCTAGACGTGAGGATGAGCTGGCCAAGGCTAAGGAAATCATTACTAAGGAGAGCGGTGCCGAGGTGCTCGCCATAAAGGCTGACTTAACGGTGAAGGGCGATGTCGAGACACTCGTTAATGAGGTAATGAGGAGCTTCGGCACAATCGACATACTCGTCTATAACACAGGGCCTCCCAAGCCCGGCACGTTCTCCCAACTAACCGATGAAGATTGGGAATACGCAACCCGACTACTGCTACTAAGCGCTGTTTGGTTAACCAAGCGTGTTGTAGGTCACATGGTTAGTAAGGGTTGGGGAAGGTTAATATACGTGACCTCACTAACCCTCAGGCAGCCGATACCAAACCTCGTGCTATCAAACACCGTCAGACTAAGCCTAGCAGGGCTCGTGAAATCCCTAGCCATAGAGTATGGGCAGTACGGCATCACAGCAAATGGTGTAATGCAGGGCTACATAGAGACCGAGAGAATAAAACAACTAGCCCAGGAAGAAGCCAGGAACAGGAGCGTGAGTATCGACGAGGTGATTAAGAACTGGAGCGCCGAAGTCCCCGTCCGCAGGTACGGGAAACCCGAGGAAATAGGCTATCTTGTTGCTTTCCTAGCCAGCGACAAGGCAGCATACATAAACGGATCAATGATACTGATAGACGGAGGCTACGTCAAATGCGTCTTCTAACGGATCACTACCCTAAATAATGATAATGAGAAACAGCGAAGAAAAACATTAAAAACCCGTAAGGAACAAACAAGACAGGGCCCGTAGCTTAGCCAGGTAGAGCGCCCTGGGGCGAAAGCCCCGCGTAAGGCTCATAACCGGGAGGTCCCGGGTTCAAATCCCGGCGGGCCCACCATGAACTTTGTTCTATATTTCTCGGTTTGGGTTTTGGAAAATTGTTTTAGCCCCGTGGGTGTGGGTTTGTGGGGCCGCTTGGGCGAGGGCTTCCAAGCCGTGGCTCCTCTTGACGTCTGGTGCTCTGCGCTCGTACTCTGTTTGTTCATAGAGCTTCCCGAATACTTCAAGGCTTATTCTCTCGTCGTAAAGCGCCAGGATTAGCTCAGCCCTCAACCTCTTGAGCGGGTGATGCATGTACTTAGTGACGCGCCTAAGCAACCTAATGGCGTCCTCGCCGCTGAACACTAAGACGTTAGCTGCTCTCTGCGATTCAATGCTTCCAGCGATGCCAAACCTCTCGGCAATCACCCTCCTCAACACGTTGAGAATATACGATTTATGGCATTTCTTACAGGCTGTGATTCCCACATGGACGTAGGCATTATTATCTTTAAAGATACACCGTACTAATCCGTCTCCATCGATCATGCCTGCCACGAACATGGCGAGCCCCTCATCATTAAAACCATTAAGTATCCTTTCGAATTCGTCGGCGTTGAGATTAATGGGCCATGGCCACTCGTTAGGGCCTAGGTCTACGTAGAATGACAAAGCAATTGACTTGGTCGCGTGCCTCGTCCCCGGTATTATTCTTCCCCACTCAATTTCTGGGCGGGGTGTCTTAACTATGTTCAGAAGCATTGGGAAGAATACGGCGTCTATGGTGTTCGTTGTCCTTAATTTCAACTCAACGCCTTTTTCACGTCTCCTCACCGCTAGGTCGCTGGCCCTTAGCCCGAGCCAGTATGGCCGTTTTAAACTCCTCAATCCCTCAAGTCCAATTAACCATATGCATGGCTCTATGCCGTGCCTCCTGAACTCGTTAACGTCAATACCAACGAATTTCCACAACTCCTCGCACATCCTAATCTCGTCCCAACCGAGCACATCCCTCAGTAGGTCTTCGATGTTTTCAATGATGTTATTTCTCACTATCCTACTCTCTCCATTAATGTTGCACCTAACGAGCCATTTGTTCAGTCTTTTCGTGTTCATGCCCAACGCATCCCTAACCCAATTCCTCGACATCCTAAGTTCCATGAGTCTCATCAACAACTCGCACCTCAACTCATCACCACTGCTTAACCATAATTTATGAACCACGTCCTTAACACTGCTTACAATCTCATTACCAACCATGTTGCCGTTGTAACAGTTTGCCTTTATTAACTCCTCGATCTTCTTCATGACGCATTGTTTGTCGTTGTTTTCTAGGCACCTCATTGCCTTGCTTACCAACTCCATACATGTCTCTATCCTCCCCGCCCGGGTGGGTTTAGGCAGGGAGGCTTCGTTGCTTAACTCCTGATCCTCCTTGCTACTCATCGGGCCTTTGCCGACTCTCGGCGGCCCATTGATTTTAAACCCACCCACAGCAAAGCACTCACCTAGGTGCATAGCCGAAACACCTATGTTTCCTAAGTTCATTCATGAACATCCCAGCTACTTCGTTGCATAGTTTTGATCCCATACACTTACTGTAAACGAAGCTCCATAGTTGGCAATCAACTCCTCGATACGTCATGAGCCACCCAAGCGGCCAATCCACAACCCACACCAACAATCATTTTAACAACTAGATTTATAAGGCACCACGAACTCGAAGACCCAACCATTCTCCACTCAAGGCTGGCGATAACTTAAACGTGCCTAGGAACTAGGCACAAAACAGAAACACGCCATGCTCATGAAGAACAACCACAACAAACACCCAACATAACAACACGTACCGAGGAAAATAATAGAGAAACTACCGAGGGTAATGCTGGCGTGAGGACCAACAAGCCACCCAAGAAAACCCAAGGCACAACCACTAAAAACAAACAACCCGCCACGGGGGTCCCGGGTTCGAATCCCGGCGGGCCCACCAGGGCTTTGTTTTTGTTTCTTAGCCGCTTATTCCAGGCGTGTTGATGAGCGCTATATTTGGTTAGTACTTCGGGGCAGGGGATTGGTTGTGTAATGAGGTGGTGTCGAGGGTTGTGTTTAATTGCACATTACGTGTTGCGTGCTTCTGCGTGTTCTTATTTCGAAATCTACATTAATGAGTAGCTCCCACAATTCGTCAAGGGCGTCTTGGCATTTTATCTTGCCCATCCGTGCTCTTCCAATCGTTATTAATGCCTTGTCTATTTCCCTTTCTATGCTCATCAATCGTTCACCGTGGTTTTAGGCCTTTAAAGTTAGTTATCCTGTTTGTGGAAAGAGAATAGCATATATGTTGTTATTTTAAATGAACAGTTGCCTTTTTGAGCCGGGTCTTTGCTTTCTCTATGGGTTGATGATTCATTGCAGTGCTGATTAGTGAGGAGACTGACCTGCCCTGACCAGGTATGCCTTTTATGATTAGGGAAATCAGTGTATAGCCGCGGTCATCAGCGGTCGGGCACCTCCTCCCTCTTCACCAACTAAAACATTGGGGTTGGGGTTTTAAGTACCTTTTGCCGCTTTATATTTGTAAAGATTTATTACGATTTTAATTCAAGGATTGGGTGGTAAATACCAGTGATGGTTTTTACCGCGGGTGTTTCAACGTGTTGGTAATGCTTATTTACTTTTCCTTAAGCATTTATTGGGTTAAGTATGGAGTTGCTTAAGTGCGAGGTCCTTAGTGATCTAATTGAGGGGTTCCCCTTCGGTTACATGGTCCTCATAAGGGGTGACCTAGGTATGGGAAAGACCCTGCTCGTTAAACTCCTTGCCAAGAGCGTCCTTAATAACTACCCATTATTATACGTAACCTTCGACGACAACCCAGAATCCGTAGTTGATGACTTCAAGAACTTCAGCGATAGATTGTTCATAATTGATGGCTTCACGATCAGCGATCAACGTAAGGTTAAGTCACCCAATGTTATTGATTTTATTACGGAATTCGATCCGGGCCAGGTAATTAATAAGGTTGGGCAGGCCGTTTACTCTAAGGGTGTTCGTGGCTTAATAATTGACTCAATAAATGACCTACTCGTAAACGTGGATCCCAGGGGGTTGATAGCAATGCTTAAGCAGTTGAAGGCGTTATCACGGAGCCGAAACCTGGTTTCCTTCATTGTTGCCCATGTGACGACAGAGGATGTTGATAATTTGTTGAATACTGTGGAGTACGTGTTCGATGGTGTGATCGAGATGGAGTTTGATGAGAACATGGCAAATATAGGTATACCGGTGAGGAGGTTGAGGATTAAGAGGATGAAGGGTATATCCCACTCCATGAACTGGTTCTACTTCACCACAGCCAAGGGCACCATAGTACCAATCGACATAAATGAAATAAAGAATATGCTCAAAAACACACTGGAAAGCTTAGGTGTTCAAATACAGGGTGGCTAATAACATATGGATTTATTAAAAACCCTGGAAATACTCGTGGAATTCGACACAGTTAACGACCCATCGATTGGTAAGTACCCAGACCCTGGTGTCGTGGATTTCGTTGAGGGATTACTGAATGGTTTAGGCATTAGGACAAAGACGCTTATTAGTAATGGTTATAGGAGCATCATTGGTGTTGTTGGCAACGGCTCAGAATCCAGGGTATTAATGATGGCTCATCTTGATGTTGTTCCTTTTGTTCGTGATGAGTGGAGATTTGACCCACTTAGGCTGACTATTGCTGGTGATGTTGCGTATGGTAGGGGTGTGCTTGATGATAAGGGTAACGCTGCGGCGGCTCTTAAGGCTCTTGAGGGTGTTGTTGGTGAGGTTAATAGGGGTACGTTGATCGTCGCATTCACTACCGATGAGGAGGTTGGTGGCGAAAATGGCGCAAGGGTTGTTAGGGACTACCTACTAAGTAATGGCTTGAGGCCTAACTACGTCATTAATGCCGATGGTTATGGCATGGTCATTATAAATAGGAGGAGGGCTATATTCAACGCCGCTATAAGGACTAAGGGGTTGAAGGCAACAGTGAATGGTGTTAGGGAGGTTGTTAGGTTCAAGCTTGATTACAAGGTTAGGCCGCCACACCACGCAGCCTACTTCACACCAGGTGTGGATACGCACCCACTCCTAGCCCTATCCCAGTACCTATGGGTTAATAATGCGTACCTAGCAAGCATTAGGGGTTCCTTCGTTAAGGAAAATGTGACGCCAACATGGGTTGAGGCTGAGGTAGTCAAGCCATGCCGGGGATGCCCAATGCAGGATGTCGACTTGGGCTTAACCAACGCTGTTAAGGCGTTATTACCGCTGAGTAGGGTTAATCCCAGGGTTAAGGCGCAGAGCATTTACGGTGTTACCGCAACACCCAACGTGTACAGGTTTGCTGATGGTTTTCATGAGTTTGTGATTAATGTTAGGGCTATGACTGATGATCCACTGGCCATTAGGGAGTCGATGATGGAGGCAATCCAGGACTACTTCCAGGATATGGAGGTTGATGTTAGGGCTGAGGGTGGTGTTGGTTACCTCAACACACCAAGGGATTCCAAGCTAGTGACAACAGCCATGGAGGTTTTGAGGAAATTAGGCGTGGAGTCCATTGTTATGGAGATGGCTGGGGCAAGCGACTCAAAGTACTTCTCACCATTTGGCATAGAGGCAATAGACTTCGGCCCAATCGGAGAAAATGCACATGGACCAAACGAGAGTGTGGATATTAAGTCGTTAGAGCTTACGGCTAGATTTTACGGGAGACTTATTAAGGAACTTTTGCCTGGTTAAATTTAAACGTAGGATCTCGTGTATTTTTATTTTTACATTAATATGAAGAGTGCAACGAGACCATAGATCGCTATAGCCTCTGCCAAAGCAACGAAAACTAGGTACAGGGCAAATAATTCCCTCCTCTCAACCATGGCACTAACAGCTGCAGCACCAGCTAGTCCAACACCAACGCCACCACCTAAGGCTGCAAGCCCAAAACCAACGCCAGCACCCAAGTACCTGGCTGCCATAACCTGGGCCTGGTCAGTCGCCTGCGCATGCACTACAACAGCCGTAATTGCCAATATTAACGCGGCAACAACCAAAGTCCTCAATATCCTTGCCCTAACCATCACGATACAGACCATAATGCATTTTTAAAATTTATTCCAGGGAAAAATGACGATAAGTGTATTTTAAGCACAACGTGAGAAAGTTACGAACATATTCTTTTGAATTTAAATAAACACAAAAGCAAGCATTCTAATTTATAGAGTATTCTTGGTGCCGGGGCCGGGATTTGAACCCGGGCCCCCTTGCGGGGACGGACTATCTAGTTCTTTTATTTCAACTCCAGGCCCGTTCAGGTCCCTACGGTTAATCCCGTGGGGATCGCCTTGGACCTGGCTCGGCCACCCCGGCGGATCACTATGTTATAAGCGGTGATTTAAAACTTTGCCCATACTGATTATTTCCTTACATGTTTGTACATTTATTCTTGCATAGCTTCTTGGTATTGCTATGCCCATTTTCCTTAATTGTCCTATTGATATTTTATCCTGGAATAATTTTGGTTTTGTTATTTTTAATATGAGTATTCTCCTGCTTGATTTAAGGTAGTTGTTTTGTATGAATTCCTCATTGTCTCTAGGTATTTTACGGCATAGTGTTCTCAAGTTATTAATTAGTTCATTCGGTTTTACTACCACTGTATGTCCTGCTATGAAATAGCCTGTAACTGCCATCACAGGCTTTGATGAGTATACGAGAATTACATCACCCTCATTAATTGCCCCTAGGTATGTCCTGACTTCGCAATCCTTGTGACCATTGAGTATTTCCTCCGCGAATTGCGGTTTGAAGGACATTAGGAAGCAGTTCATTTTAACCAAAGGCCTTAAGCAGCCTTGCTAGGTAGTCCCAGTACTCGTCGATTTCCTTCTCGATCTCCCTGACATCCTCCTCGGTCAAGTGGGAGAATCTTCCCTGCCTCTTTAGGAATTCGATTATTGGCTTCCTCCTGGACTTATCGAGGTGGGTGTTGCTCGGCGGATTCAGCCTTATCCTCCCATGGTCCCACTCGTAAAGTGGGAAGTACCCCGTCTCCGTTGCCAGCCTGGCTATTTCGACCGTCATTTCCTCTGGGTAACGCCACCCTGGTGGGCATGGTGCTAGTACGTGTATAAATGCGGGCCCCTCATCCAGGTAGTCAAGAGCAGTCTTAACCTTATTAGCTAGGTCTATTGGGTAGGCTATGTTTGCTGTTGCTGCGTATGGTATGTGGTGTCCAATGACTATACTCATTATATCCTTCTTCCTCTGGACCTTACCCCTCAACTTACTACCAACTGGTGATGTTGTTGTCCAGGCGAAGTGTGGTGTTCCTCCTGATCTTTGTATTCCTGTGTTCATGTAGGCCTCATTATCATAAAGCACATAAAGCACACCATGACCACGCTCAAGCATACCACTAAGAGACTGCAAACCAATATCATAAGTACCACCATCGCCCGCGATAACCATAACCCTAGCCTTAGTGTCCAGAATCCCCTTCCTCCTAAGTGCCTTAAGCGCCGACTCAACGCCAGATGCCGCGGCGGCTGCGTTCTCGAAGGCTACGTGTAGGTATGGGATACTCCATGCTGTGTATGGATACGACGTAGTAGTCACCTCTATACACCCCGTCGCATTGACGACAATTATGTCAGAGCCTGCGGCCTTTAATAACCACCTAACGGCTATCGAGGGACCGCATCCAGCACATGTTAATTGTCCAGGCCCGAAGTGCTCCTCAACGGGTAAATCCTTTATTGTCCTGAAGTAGACCTTCATGATCTCAACCCCAGGAATACAGTACTTCTTGGATACTCACCAGTCTTTGCGTGTTCATCGAGCATTTTATAAAGATTATAGAAGTCATCAGCAAGCATTGTTCTTTGGGATATACCGTGGACCACGGATATGACGGGCTTCTCAATATCCCTACTGTATAGGGCGGAAACAACATCGCTAAACACGGGTCCCTCGTAAACATCGCCGGGAGTTAATGCCCTATCGACAACAGCCACGATCTTGGCATCCTTTACTGCATTGACTAACTCATCAGTAGGGAAGGGTCTGAATAACCTTATCCTAACCACGCCAGCCCTTAACCCCCTCTCCCTAGCCCTCCTAGCCGCCTCCTTGGCATTACCACTTGATGCGCCTCCATATGTTATTAACACGTAATCGGCATCATCAACCATGTACTTCTCGACTAAGTCGTAATTTGTGCCGAAAGCCTTATTGAATTCCTCATGAACCTCCTTAATTACTTGCTTGGATTCCCTCAGCGCATGCACTGCCTGGTATTTTATTTCGTAATACCAATCAGGGCTTGCTATGACACCCATGGTTATTGGTTTCCTCGGATCAAGCCTATACCTGCTTAGATTCCTTGGTGTGAATTTTCTTACGTATTCTTCGTGGTATAGTTCCACGGGTTCTGTTGTGTGGCTCATTAGGAATCCATCGTATGAAACCATCACGGGCAACAACACCCTTTGGTCCTCGGCTATCCTGTACGCCATGATTATTGAGTCATAAACCTCCTGAGCCGAGGAGGCAATAATCATGATCCAGCCAGCATCTCTGGCGTTCATGATATCTTGGTAATCGCCATGAATACTGATTGG
Source organism: Vulcanisaeta sp. EB80 (assembly GCF_002078205.2). NCBI lineage: Archaea > Thermoproteati > Thermoproteota > Thermoprotei > Thermoproteales > Thermoproteaceae > Vulcanisaeta > Vulcanisaeta sp. EB80. The sequence goes on along the minus strand of NZ_LCWN02000047.1, from coordinate 7,037 downwards.
TGCGGACAACGCCCTCCCTGGTACAGCCATAACCACAGGTAACCTAAGACCCGAGGTTATGTGCAATACCTCATGCATGAATTCGAGGCCTTGGGCTGCCGTGGCCGTGAACACCCTAGCACCGGCCGCCGAAGCGCCAACAACTGCGGATAAGGCGCTGTGTTCGGACTCAACGGGTATATACTCAGCGTCTAGCTCCCCATTGGCAACGAACTCCGCGAGCTTCTCTATTATTGTTGTCTGTGGCGTTATTGGATAAGCGGCAATCACATCAACATCGATAGCCTTAACGGCATAGGCGGCTGCGTAATTCGATGTGAGCCCAAGGCGTTCCTTAACAACCTCCTCCCTAATACCTAGCACCTTAGCCTCCATCATCCACCCACCTCGGGTACCATCTTTATTGCCTTAACGGGGCACTCGTGGGCGCATATTCCACATCCCTTACAATGGTCGTAGTCTACCTCATACGTCACATCATACTTCTTGCCACTCCTGGTCGTGTATGGCTTATTCAGCTCTAATATGGCTGGCTCTGGGCAGTACATCCAGCATATCCTACACCTTATGCATGCGTCCTGATCTATCACTGGGCGTTCCGTTCTCCAAGTACCGGTCAGGTTATTACGTGCATTGCCAGGTTCAATTACGAAACCACCTATTGGTAGGTCTCTCCATGTTAATCGTATCATCACATAATCACCTCAGCCGCCTTATAAGCCTCTTCTAGGGCTTCGGTATTTGCCTTACCGAGCCTTTTACCGAAGGTTTCCATTACAAGCTCCTTCACGGTCTCTAGATCAACGAGATCGAGAACCTTGAGTAAGGCACCAAGCATTGTGGTGTTTACTATGGGCTTGCCCAGGTGCTTTGTGGCTATTTCATACGCATTCACGTAAATAACCCTACCACTAAAACCAGTCAACTCCTGCCTAACCTCATCCTTACTACTTGCGTTTACAACTATGCAATCCCTCGTGATTGCAGGTATGTTGAAAATACTCAACAACCTAGTATCAAACACAACAGAAATATTTGGCTTCTCAATAGGTTCCCTAGCTAGGACGGGTTCTCTGGATAATCTAACATAAGCCCTAACAGGGGCACCCCTACGCTCAGCGCCATACTCGGGGAAGGAGCTTGCGAATAAGCCACGCTTAATTGCCGCCTGGGCAATAATCTGGGCAGCCGTAACAGCGCCCTGACCCCCCCTGCCATAGAAGGTTATTTCCACAGTAGAGTTGGTCATCCTAGGTCAAGTCATCGTTATAGAAGCCTCTTATAAACCCTTTAGTCTATATTCTTATAAATAAGTGAAATAGGTATAAGAGTAATTATTTTTGCCCCCTGCATGCACCCACGCCATTGGTGTCGGATCAGCGGCCCGGTTTGGCCGGGTCGTTGGCCCGGCACCAATGACGTGAATGCAAGGCAGGTATAGGCTCTGTGTGTATCTTAAGCACTTTGTTTAAATAGGTTTTTGTAAAGTATTATCTTAATATCATCTTGCTTTGGGCTTTTCTTAGTCGTTTTCCCGTGAACATTTATAAGGGTGGTTTATTTATCGTGTTATGATGGGCGATATAATCTGTACGACTGTTAATGAGGATTTTGCCTTCGACTTATTCTCTAGGGCTAGGTATGTTGTTTTGATTAAGGATGGTGCGGTTATTCATAGGGAGGTGAATCCAGCCCTTAACTTTACAAATAAGAGACCCGTTGTGGCTAGGAGGTGTGTTGAGCTGGGCGCTACCATGGTCCTCGCGCCCCATGGTTCGTTGTGCCTTCCTTCGTATCTGATATTGAGGAGGGCTGGTGTTCGTATGTACGTTGTTAAGCCTGGCGTGGCTTTCAACAATGATGTTGAAGCTAATCCAGTTAATTCTTGGGAGGTTATTTACTCAAGTCTCTTGGCTGTAGCTGAGAGGGTGGGTGAGGTGTTTGGCCATGGATAGCTTGGATTTTTATGTTAATACCCTAAACACGTTTTTCGGTATATCCAGGTGTGGCTCTGGTGTGCCTATACTTGGTATTCCAATGGAGGATACCGTTAGTTTCAGGCCTGGTACACGATTTGCACCTGGTGTGATTAGGCAGTGGAGTCAATACTTCGAGTTCACCCCAAGTATTGATCTTGGATTTGACGTATTAAGTAAGGCCTGTGACCTTGGTGATGTGTCGCTCCTCCAGGGCTTGGTTGATAGGAATGTTGAGAGGATTAAGGCTGTCGTTAATGAAGCCCTGAGTAGGTGGGGTAGGGTCATAAGCATTGGTGGTGAGCACACGCTTAGTTTGGGCACTGCGAGGGCTTTAAGCGAGAATAGGGGTTCGTATGGTATTTACGTACATGTTGACGCACACCTTGACTCAAGGGAAGAGTGGCCCATTGGTCAACCCCTATCCCACGCAACCTTTGTTCGGCACATTGTTAGGGATGTCAAGCCACAATTATTGATTTTCCTTGGGCCTAGGTCATATGATCCGGAGGAGCTTACCTTTGTTAAGGATCTCGAGAATTCCGTACTCCTCACGACCAAGGATTTAAGGTTAATGAGTAAGTACGAGCTTAGGATGTGGGTTAGGGAGTTATTGGATAGCTACTCAGGCCCTATACACCTCAGTATTGATGTTGACGTCCTGGACCCCTCAATAATGCCTGGCGTTGGTAATCCCGAGGGGCTTGGGCTAAGTTATGGTGAGTTATTGAGGGTTGTGGAGGCTGTGCTTGATCACGGTGGTTCTAGGGTTAGGGTTGTGGATTTGGTTGAGTATTCACCGCCAAATGACCCGAACCTAATGTCCTTACCTGTGGTTATCAAGCTCATACTTGACGTACTCAATTACCTAACCTAAAAGTTTATTTGATATCTGGGTTCGCCTTGTCTGATGGATCTTGAAAAGTTCCTGGAGCTTATGAGCGAGGCTGGATTTTTCTACCCAAGCTTCGAGATTTATAGAAGCAGGGCTGAGGTTGGCGGTTTCTATGACTATGGCCCACTGGGTGTTGAATTGAAGAGGAACATTATCGAGAAATGGCGCAGAATATTTGTGTACCCATATCAAGACTTCATAGTTGAGATCGAGACACCCATCATAATGCCCAGGATAGTTTTCGAGGCGAGCGGGCACCTTGAACACTTCACGGATGCGATTGTTGAATGCACGAGGTGTGGTCGTAAGTACAGGGCTGATCACCTAATAGAGGAGGAGTTGGGTAGGAGGGGTATTTCCGTCAAGACTGAGGGGCTTAGTTTCGAGGAGCTTGATGAATTGATTAGGAAATATGGTATTAAATGCCCAGCCTGCGGTGGTGAGCTGGGTAATGTTAGGGCTTTCAACTTGTTGTTTCAAACAACCATAGGCCCATACAGTGAGAACGTTGGCTACCTAAGGCCCGAGACTGCCCAGGGTATGTTCGTATCATTCCCGAAGGTGTTTAACCTAGTTGGTAGGAGATTACCGCTTGGCATTGCCCAGATCGGTAAGGTTGGTAGGAATGAGATATCGCCTAGGCAGGGTCTCATTAGGCTTAGGGAGTTTGCGCAGATGGAGATAGAGTTCTTCTTTGATCCGGAGGATGCCAAGTGCCCGTACCTGGACGAGCTGGATGTTAAGCTTAGGATAATACCCGAGAGGGACGTGGCTGCTGGTGCCAAGGAGCCCAGGGAGTTCGGTCCTAGGGAGGCTGTTGAGGTTGGTGTGGTGCCGAATGAGTGGATGGCGTTTTTCATGGGTTTAGCCACAATATACATGAACGAGCTTGGTATACCGCTCGATCACCAGTACTTCCTGGCTAAGTTACCTCAGGAGAGGGCTCATTATTCTTCGGCCAGCTTTGACCAGATGGTGTATAGTGAGAGGTTTGGTTGGGTTGAGGTTAGTGGGCATGCCTATAGGACTGATTATGACTTGAGTAGGCACATGAAGTATAGTGGTTATGATTTAACGGTGGAGAGGAGGTTAAGCACGCCCAAGGAGGTTACCGAGATTAGGGTATATCCAAACCCACAAAGGATTAGGGACGCCTTCGGTAATGAGGCGTCTAAGGTTATGCAGGCAGTGGGTAAGGCAGACCCAAGCTGGTTAGCCAGTGAGTTGGGCAGTAAGGGTGTGGTTACTGTAAATGGTTACTCAATAACGCGTGACATGGTTTTTATTAAGGAGGAGAGGAGGAAGGTTTTTGTGGAAAGGTTCGTGCCCCATGATGTGGAGCCATCCTTTGGAGTAGATAGGATTGTCTACGTAACGTTGGAGCACGCGTACACCGAAATTGATGGTAAGCCACTACTTAGGCTACCGCCTGACGTGGCGCCAATAAAGGTGGCAGTATTACCAATAATTAGGAAGGATAATTACGTGAGTATTGGTAAGAGATTATTCCGTGAATTCTCAATGGCTGGCGTTAGGGCTGTGTATGATGACGATGGCACCATAGGCAGTAGATACGCTAAATATGACTCGCTCGGTGTACCCTTTGCCATAACTATTGATGACAAAACCCCAGTTGATAATACCGTAACCATAAGGGATAGAGATACGAAGGCCCAGGTAAGGGTTGGCGTTAGTGATGTGGTCAATATTGTGGTCAATGCGGTATTGAGAAAATTAACAATAAATGAACTGGCTAAGTCGATGGGTCTTCAATTAATTACGAGAGATAAGAGATAGAAGTAACGCCTGAAACACGAATAATTTTGCCAAGGCTTTATTAATGGAAGAGTGCTGTTCTGACTGTTCATTTTCATCGTTAGAGTGCCAATTCTCTTAACCTCACTGTAGTGGTGAAGGATAATGGTGGATTAGACTTATAAACTGATCACTCGCTAACAGTGCCGATGGCGAAGAGAGGCGGAGCACGTCAGGTAGGTGTTAGTTGGCGTTTTCATAAGACACCTGGTATATTCATGAATAGCTTAGTCCCTGTTGCTGATAACAGTGGTGCCAAGCTCGTTAGGGTGATAGGCATTATAGGGCATACAGCAAAGCCCGTACATAGGGAAATACCTGGGGCAGCGGTTGGAGACATGGTTGTTGTGAGCGTAGTTGAGGGTAAGCCTGAGGTTAGGAAGCAGATATTGAGGGCTATCGTGATTAGGCAGAGGAGGCCGTACAGGAGGCCTGATGGGACCTGGATCGCGTTTGAGGATAATGCCGTGGTCATAACCGACGAGAATGGTGCACCAAAGGGTAGTGAGATACATGGTCCAGTGGCCATGGAGGCAGCCTTAAGGTGGCCCGGTATATCGAATTTAGCAACAATAATAATTTAACAGGAGATTTTTACAAACCCATAGGTATTCCACCTAGGTTCTTTTCCGAAGAACTACCCTAAGTACGTTAGCCCTCACATCCTCACTAACAACTTCATAATCGTACTGTGAAACGAAGCCTCTAATGAATGCCATAAGGGCCTTATTACCAATATCAGTGGTGCCACTGGGGCCTATGGCCATCAACTCTATCGTGTTATTATCCAACTTCTTAATCTCCACGTGTCTCACAGCCATTAATCGAGTAAGTCTAGATATGGCCTCAAGTAGCTCCTCAAGGTTATCAAACTCCATCCTAATTAATGCTCCAACCTGGTGCCCATACCTCTCATATATGTCCCATAGCAGGTTTACCGTCTTGCTCATCTCCTCCCTTAAATCGCTTGGTAATCTATCATCCGTAGACATCCTAATTAGTGTTGTGGTCATTGTTGTGCAAACCTCCTCAACGAGTTTCATGGGCATGGGAATCACATCCATCGTACTTAGGATTTTGTATAATCTCCAGAAGTAAATCAAATCCGAAGGTTCGAACCCATCCTTAATAAGCTCAGCCGCTAACTTAAGCCCCTCACCAGCAACAAAGAAGAGGGTCTTACCTCTACTCTTAGCTACGTGGGATAGCTCGGTTGCCACATTCTTGGGGACCATAATTGTTGTCCTGGAGTAACCCTCCGCCCCCTGTTCTGTGTTTTCCTTAGACATAAATAATCAACTATTTATGTGAATTCATTAGAATACTTATAAGCCTTATTACACACGGATTAACGTAATAACCGTGAAATATCGCGTATTATTGCCATGTAAGTTTCATGAAATCAGGGTGTAGACTAGTAGAATAAATAATTCCATGAGTATTTAGAGGGTGATAGCACCCTCAAGCCTATACCTTTCCCTAGCCAATCTAAATAGCCTCCTCCAAATGAAGACGCTCAGCAGTATCACGTTTATTGCAAGTATTAAACTCATAGCCTCTAAACCAACAATGTTGCCCACGGCCGTGTAGTAATCCATGAGTGCCGTATACCCATGGACCATGTATACATGACCATTGAGGCCCTGTATGTACTCAGCAACCTCAAGTCCACCCCATGTTGATCCAACGGTGCTTGCAAGGCCTGTTATTGTGGCGGGCATAGCCCCCGGTATAGCCAGTCTTCTAAGCTTCTGCCAAGTGCTTAACTTAAGATTGTCAGCGACATCCCAAAGGCTCCTTGGTATTGTCTTCATACCAACGTACATGTTGTATATAACGTACCAGGCGGTGCTGAGGAAGGCAACTATGAATACGAGGAGCTCCAGCGATGCATGTATGCCTAGGGTTATGGCTAGGTATGTCACGAACGGTATGGCTATTAATGGCAGGTATGCGGATACGGGTATTGAGGCAAGGTCTTCGAATATTGGTAATAGAATTGCCTCAACCCTCCTATTTGTTACCATTAGGTAATTAATGGGTATTGCTATTACTATCGAGACCAAGGTCACCAAGACAACCCTTAACCAATCAAGCCCTAGGTAATAGAGATAGAGTATGCCGTGGTTATAGATATCATTTATTATCGGTACCCACGTAGACTGCCATGTTGAGTATATTGCGTAAGTAAGCCAAGCAATGATTGCAACCCCAAAGGCTAAGCCGACGTACTTCTCCGTAACCGTTAATACGTTTCTGGGCCTTGGTCTAGTCGTTAATCTATGCCTAATGGCGTAACTCGATGCCTTAATAAAAACAGGCATTACGGCATCCTCAATCGCCGCCACCCT
>NZ_LCWN02000046.1:0-17496 GCF_002078205.2 Vulcanisaeta sp. EB80 | reverse complement strand
TTATCGTAGGAGTAGGCTATTACCCTCCTAAGCTCGGCCGATAAGACTGGCCTAACCTCCTGAGCCTCATCGAAAACCACAATGAACCGCCCCCTCCTATTAAGCTCCTCAAGCAGACCAAGTAAACTTATTGAGTCTTGCCCACGCCATTTAATACTCACGCTAACACCCATTATGCTAATACCCCTAATTCCCTCAAGGAACCTCCTCAACTTGCCCAAGCCACTTGAGATGCCTTCGCTCAACCTCTCGTAAAGCTCAATATGAGTACCCGCACCCCTAAGATCAATATAAATCCCATTATAAGGCTCGAGGAACGCCTTCAATAGAGAGGTCTTGCCAATACGCCTAATACCCAACACAACTATTAACGGTCTATCAACAACTCTGTCTAGGAACTTAAGCTCATCCTCCCTATCATAGAGCTCACCCCTTGAACTCTTAGGCCTAGTGTCGAAAAGGTTCCGCACCAGAACTTAGTTCCGGGGTGGAACTTTTAAGTCTTAAATTGCAGCAATAGGTGGGCAATAGAACTATTGGGAATGCTGCTAAATGACATAAACCATGGTATTATCAATATTTAAGAAGGAACTTGAAGAAGCCGCGTGAAGACTATGTAACCGTTAGGGTTATCACGAGTTTTTAATCAAAATACCAACGCAGTAGTTAGCAATAATATTTGCAGGAAAATATAATAAAGTAGTGATAGGCCAATAAATAATGAGAGTTGTTCCTTAACGAACACTTAAATAGCACTTTCATGCAGTAGCTCAACGTGAGTTCTAGATATTCCGAGGTTCATAGGATTGTTTATCCGAGGAGGCACGAGGATATTTATAAGAACCGTGGTGATAATCCGTGGATTTCGGTAAGGATCAGGCAGGGTGTCGGCAAGGATCCCAGTAAATGGTTCACTAATCAATTGAGGGTTTTGATCGAGGTTTCTAGGAAGTATGGTGATAGGAGGGTCATGCTTAGGGCCAGGGATGATGTAGCCATTTGGTTCTAAAAATTAGGGTTTTAATTACCGTGGGTGGTGGACCAACAAGGCTTGGCCAGGTTGTTGGTACGATAGATCCAAGAGACATGGAGGCCGCGACCGAGGCGATACTTGAGCTTTACGCGAAGTCCGGCGTCAAGAATATGGCCGAATTTGTGACTAAGTATGGCGTTGATGGCATTAGGGAGGAATCGGCCAGAAGGGTTCCATCATTCATGAAACCTGATCAAAACATAAAGATTGTCTTCGGTCCTAATTAATACTTATTTAGTGTAGGTTTGTCCTAAGGGCGATGTTAGCACTTAATGCATTGCCGGCATTTACCACGGCGTTTATTTGGGCCTGGGCATCCATAGTTTATGGCGACTTCATGAAGAGTATTAATCCATTAACCGTTAATTTCCTAAGGATGCTTTATGCATCATTAATCCTACTAATACCTGCCATCGTATTTGGATTTAACGCAGGGGCTGTTTGGGGTTCCTTGAGCGGCTTATTATCGCTAGCCGTTGGTGATTCATTATATTTAATGTCCATAAACTACTCCGGCGTATCGATAGCCGCGCCCGTGTCGTATACGTACATACCAATTGCCGTACTAATGGCAACACTACTTGGGGAGCCATTAACGATCTACAAGGTGGTCTCAGGACTACTCGTGGTTCTCGGGGTCTATTTACTATCTTGCGAACGCACTAGGATAACGATCAGGGGAGTAGCCCTGGCGCTAGGCGCCGCGATGGCTTGGGCTGTTGGTCAGACAATGATTAAGGTGGCCGACATAAGCGGCTTAAACCCCATAACCCTATCATTTACGAGGGTTGCCACGGCCGGCATAATACTACTGATCATAAATTATGCAATACGCAACGATATTACCACGGCAATAAGGTCAACAGCGAGAACACGCCTACCTCTAGTGGCAGTACTTGATCTAGGCGCAGGCGTGGCTCTATACGCCTACTCCATGGACCTAATCGGGCTTGGATTAACGGTCATCATGACCGGCAGCATGCCCCTAATAGCCCAGGCGATGTCCCATGTAATGCGTAGGGAGAAGTTAACGCTCACGAAATTACTGGGCGCCGTAATCATTGTGACGGCTATAGTGGCCGCATTCCTTTAATTAGTTTTTACTGAAACCCTTGGATATAGCACAACCACCCTACTTGGCCTGCCTCTCTCATGCATCACAACGTTAACGTACTTACTAGCCCTCCTCGCGGCCTCCGCAATCTCCTCATTAGTAGGTCTTCTCCAGGGCGTGTCTGGGATTGGGACTAATGGGTCGATTATTAAGGTTGGTTTATCCGTAATGGTGCTTATGTACCGAGCTATTTCCTCCACCTCCGCAGGCCCATTAATCCCTGGTATTAACACCGTCTCAAAGATAACCTTAATGCCACGTCCGATCAATTTCTCAATATTGCGGAGTACGGTATTTAACTCGCCACCAACATACCTCCGATAAACCTCAGGATTTAACGACTTCAAACTAACAACAACCTCGCATGATTCGCACATGGCCAACTCATTAAGTAATTCGGTGGATATTTCATAAGCACTCGTGAGGAGTCGAATATTTACATTGTGCTCCCTAAGGATCCTGATTATCAACGGTAATGATGGATCTATTGTGGGCTCTTCACCACCAAGCACGGCGTCCTCTAACTCCTTAACTCCATTGATTACTTCCTTAAATTCCTCTATTGTGAGAAGACCTTGAAACTTAATGCCCACCAATGTCTCTTTATCCAGATGGTGATCCCACGGTGTTAATTTTCTAATGCACCAAGGGCAATGCAGGTTGCAGCCAAGGAACTGGATGTACAGGGACTTCAGGTCTACGTAGTACGTTATGTGGCTTATCCTGGTTTGCACGTGGTTGGTTAGATAACCTATTTATAAAGATGGCTTAAACAACCCAAAAGTTATTAAGCAATAATTGTGTTGCTTCTGTGGTGCTGATGACTTGCCCATCTGATGGGTGATGTATATAGGAGCTGGGCTTAGTTTCAATTATTAATTAATCATTGCCTGAATACACGAGATATTTAATGCCGTTGAACACAACCTCTTTAACGAATTTCCTTAACTCATCTACAATACCTGGCTCTAACTTATTTCTCTTAATGATATCCATTATTTGTTCAATAGTCATTGGTTGAACCTTGAGTATATTTAATATGCTGTTTAATGGATCATTTTTATCTATGTAAAACTCCCCTCTCTCGATAGAATCTATTATGAATATCCTATCCTTATTTATGTACTTCGAAATAGTATTTGCGAATTTAATCAATGTCTCTGAAGTTGGTGGTTTTACCCACGGTTCTGCAGGTGGGCGTGTGGGTACCATTAAATACACCCTATCGGGTCTATACCTACTCAGCACCTCACCTACCTTCTCGGCGCACTCCTCGGTGTCATTTACTCCGTGTACCAGCATAACCTCACTCCATATTTGGCCGCTGAATTCCTCCCTGAATTCCTCAAGACCGTTAATAAATCCCTCAAATGTTATGCTCCTATGTGGTCTATTAACCATCCTGAATACCCTTTCATTACAGGTATCAGTGCTAACCTTAACAACGTCTAATTCACTAAGCCAATTCCTCACGGTCTCATCGGCTAGTTTAGCGCCGTTAGTCAGTATTGCTAAGGGTTTCCCCTGATTCTCTCTAGCCCACCTTATTAGCTTTCCAAGGCCGGCGTATAGCGTAGGTTCTCCATCACCGATAAATGTTAGGTAATCGTAATCCCTGGATTTAACGGCTATTTCCATTTCTCTAATTATTTCCTCCGGTTCGTAAAACATACTTTGGTCATTAACCAGATACTTAGTTCTACCGAGTTGGCAATATATGCAATTGAAGTTGCAGTACTTAAGTGGAACAACATTAACGCCCAATGAACGTCCAAGTCTACGTGATGGTACAGGGCCAAATACATACTTGAACATGTTTTACCTAGAGATGGTGTTTTTGTGTGTTAAATGCTTTGTTGAACGTTTATATTTCTATTTTCAATAAAATTAGAAATAGAATGGAAGACAAAGTAAAGCGATAAAGCAACCTCTTTCTACACCAAATACGAAAATAAAGCACCTAAATTTCTAGAGTTGAAGTATTATTTGTAGAATATATATGCGATAAAAAGGGTTCTCATAGGACATTATTATCTTAAAGAGATTTCGTAAGTTTTTATGATAGTTTTGTATGGCTTTACCAATGATTAGCCAAAGGATTGATTACTCGGAGAGGATTTATCGGGAGGCCATGGCCCAGTGCCTAAAGCCGTGGTACACGGACGATTGCCGCAGGTGCAGGTCGGAATTCAATAAATGCCTAGTGAATTATCTATCGTTATTGAACTAAAGCTCACAACCCCAATTGAGTTATGTTTAAAACTTGAGGGATGTTTGCGCCTTGATGTTCGTATTCCCAAGTAAGGAATGGACTAAGGTACTTTGTGAGGAACTAAATAAGGATGAGGATTTCCTAAAATCAGTAAATGGGTGGAACATCGATGTTCTATTAATCGGTAAAAACCTGCCCAATGACGTCGTCCAATATTTAAGAAATACATATAGTATTAACGGCATCAATACCCTAGGCCTTCACATGGCATTCGACAACTCTTGCAAAAGCATCGATTTATTAATAAATCCAGAACCTGGTTCCTACCGATACGTAGTAATTGCAGATTACGGTTTGTGGTTACGTGTTCTTAAAAGGTTAGATGATCCAATCACGGCATTACTTAGCATATTTAGCAAGCTCGAGATTAGAGGTAGTACAATAACTCTTATTCGCTTAGCCGCTAACGTGGCATCACCTATCGCTAGGGTTATGAGGAAGATACCAACAAAAATAATTGGGTAATTTTAAGGTGGATTTACGTATGCATTATTATTACCAGTCTGGCCACCAACGCCACTTACGCCAACCACCATGCCAACCTCCGAAGAACCATCCCCAACCAGGTCCCCAGGGCATTGGTGGAGGTGTGTATGGATAGCTTGCATACCAACTCTTAACGTTCTTCCCCAGATCCGTTAACTCGACATACTCCTCATTACCCTCCCTCACAACCCTCACCAAACCAGCCATTTGCAGTGTGCTTATCGCGTAATCAAAGGCTGCACCATACAGCGGCACCTTCGCTCTTAAGTCACTGATTTTTACCCTATCCGATATCTGGTTTAGTATTATCCACGCACCCCACTTTGTTATCCCAAACATGTTTATCCAATATCGGATTTGATATCAGATTTAAAAACCCTTCTCTCCAAGGACCTTCAGCGTTTATGCATTAATTGAAATATGTATTAATAAATGTGAATAGTTAAAAATAGTTAGTGATTGTTTAGCCCTTTATGCCGCCTATATTGAATCCCTCCAGTAACCTACCCATTACTAGGTAGCTCAGTATCATCACTGGTAAAGCAACGACCAACGCGGAGGATGCTAGGGTACCCCATGCTACGGCTTTACTTGATATCGATTCTATGGCAAATATCGTGACTGTTTGGGCGCCTGTTGGCGGGAAGTTGAATTGCCATGGTGTTTCCGTGAGGACCAATGGATAAAAGAGTAGGTGCCAGTTGATTATGAAGGAGAGAACAATCATTGTGAACCAACTACTCTCGGTTATTGGCGCCACAATCCTAAACAGTATGTATGTTGATGATGCACCCTCTAACTCTGCCAACTCTTGGTACTCATTTGGCAAGTCCTTATATATGTTGAATAGGATCCAGGCAGCCAATGTTGCTGTGAATATAGGTGTCGAAAGTATTAGGGCCCACCACGTGTTCAATAGGCTTAGTTTCTCGAAGAGTATGTATATTGGGAATATGAAGCTTGTTGGTGGTAGTGAGTATAGATATATCGTTAATAGTAATAACCAGTAAATGTTGTATTTGGACATTATGTAGGACGCCGTGCCTGCCAGGACCACGGATATCAAAGCCACGGCTATACCAACAACAAGGTTTGTGATCACGTACGGCACGGAATTCACGAGTGCATTAACGAAGTACTTAACTGTGAATGCTATGGGGTATAGAATTGGTGGTGATACGAAGTCATAAATACTGGGCCTAAACGCCACCAGAAACATCCAGTAGATGGGGAATAATAAAAACAATAGGATTATTATTGTTGATAGCCATAATAAACCATCATAAACCCTATCGGGGACTTTAATAACCGGTAGCTTAACATACAAGCCACCACTACTCCTCATCACATACAACAGCGCAGCCGCCGGCAGCGTAGCCATGGCGGCAAGTAATGCAGCCGCAGCCTCACCAGCTGGGAAGTTTCCAATGAAGTATAGGAGGTCAAAAACGAGAAGTGGTAGTGTTGTTGACGAATAACCAGGACCACCACCAGTCAGTATGTATGGTATGTCGAAGTTGCCCAACTGAAGTACAAACACTATTAGGAAGGCCGTTATGACTATCTTGAAAGCATAGGGTAGTGCAACGCCTCCATAGTATTGCGATAATGACGCCCCATCGACCTGGGCAACCTCCTTCAACTCCTTACTTATCGCCTTGAAGCCACCAATGATTACCAGGTATGCGAAGGATACACTACTCCAAGTACCAACTATGATTACTGCCCATATTGATAGGCCAGACACTGAGGTCATGTTGATCATCGGTATATGAAATACCTTGAACAGGTAATACAACGGCCCATACATGGGATCGAAAAATGTATACCAAATCATTGTGGCTGCAGTAAATGGTATTGTGTATGGAGCTAGGATTAATAGGGATAACGGTACCTGCCACCTAATGGGTAGGCTATCAACCCGTATCGCGAGTATTAGGGCTATTAATGTTGATAGAAATGCGGTTACTGTGGAGAAGAGCAGTGTATTATATATAGAAAGGTTAAATGTACCCTGCGGAAAGTCTACAATCAACGCCTTTACTGATGATATGTTAAACCCAACGAAATAAAACGTTAGGGTTAATGGAATTAAACCAAAACCCAATATGTATAATAAGTATGGTGTAAGCCACCACCTCTTCATCAATTTATCACGAAAAAATGCTTAATTTTAAAGTTAAAGCCTTCTATGAAAATATCATTATCCAATTCCCGGGCATGTACCGTAAGTCTGCACTAACGCGTTTATCCAGGCTGCCGCTGCTGTATTCATTGCTGTGGTCGCATTTACCTGCCCAAGGAGGTATGCGTAAACTTCCTGGTTGAAACTCGGTATTAATTCTGGGTATGTTGGTGGTATGTTGGGTGGGTTTGCCCATGCATACTCTGCTGCGTCATACACGGCCTCAAGAAGTTCCCTATCATGCTGGCTAAGGCTACTGTTGCTCAGTAGCATTTGGAATGCCTCCTTGGATATTGGGAACTTATGGAAGTATAGGTACTCGTACACCTGGACCTGTGGTGACACTAGGAAGGCTAGGAATTCGAGGGCTAATTGTTTATGTGTCGAGTACTTACTAACTGCTAGGAAGTTGGTCCCTGTCTCTGCGTAACCACCAGGTAGGGGCGCTAGGCATGTATCGTTATAAACACTGGATGGTAAGTATGATAATTGACTAACAAAGAGCATGGCTGCTGGTGCATACTCTGCATATAGTTCAGGTAGGTTATCATAGGTTATTGGCGTTACATTAGGTGGTGGTTCGTATGAAACTAACTCCTTATAAACCTCAAGGGCTTCTATACCATCTGTCGTATTAAAGTCAGGTAGTGGGTACGTACAACCAGGTGCTGGTGCTCCATAAAACAATATGTTGAAGTTAGGCAATCCACCAATCCTGCCCTTATTAAGATTTGGATCACGCATATACCACCAGCCAAATATTGCTGGGTATGCGTCTATTATACCGTGGGATACGTGGTCATCGACCAAAACACCATATTTAGTTATGCCATGGCTTGTTAAGAATTGATCCACGTAAAGCACGGTTGTCCAATTCTGCCAAGTTAATGGATTGAACTCAACGCCATACTTATTATAGAACTCCTGGGCTAAGGTTTGATTATTGAATATTGAGCATTTATATGCAAGCATGTATGTAACAGTCTCATATGCAATACCAATGTATTCAATTTGCCCAGTAGTTGTGTTATAGAATTCACCACCAAACGCCTCCTGCGGTGACATTAAGTCACTCATATTAAATAATGTACCGATGTACGAATTAAGCGGTACTACATATGGTACAAACCTGAGGGATGATGTTGATGTGAACTCAATAATATCGTACTCCGGTGAATGGGCCTCAAGGACTGTTAATTCATTAGTAACATATTGGCTGAAGGGGTAGGTAATTACTTTAACATAGACATTCGGATGCTCCTCATGAAATAGCTCACCGGCGAATTGTATGAAATTGGCGGTAGTTCCTGAATATGCAACAACCACTAGGGTCACGGGTTTCGCCGTGGTTGTTGATTTAACGTAGTAATAAGCACCTAACGCAACGATGACTATTATCACAACAGCTATTATAGCCCAGACCGTACGTGATAAACCACGGGACATCATTAACACATTACGCTAGATCTAATAAGCATTACCTAATACTGTATATCATTAAATTATCTTAATTTACTTAGATCAATGGGTGTGCACGGTATCGGTAAAACAAGCCTCACATCCTGTAGGCAGGGTATTATTGGAGATTCAACATAATAATGTATTGGCATTAGGAACTTAACGCCAGCCTCCTTAGCTATTTGTACGGCCTCGTTGGTGGTTGAGTGGCCGTGAACATGGGATTGTTCCTCGGTACCTGGGTTTCCAGAGGTTTCGTGTATTAATAGCGTGCAGTTTCTGGCTAAGTTGATTATATTATTGGTTGGTCGTGTGTCACCACTGTACGTGACGCATGTTCCATCAGCTCCATCAATCCTATACGCGAGTGCAGGTACTGTGTGATCGACAAATGCGGCATACACTTTATAACTACCCTGATCTATCACCAGTTGAGGTTCGTTGCTTGGTTCTATTGGGTGGAAATCAATTGCGGATAGGTACTGGGGTATGCCCAATGCATCGAAGAGCTTGGGTATATCCACATCGCTGGGTCCATAGACCCTGAGTACCCTGCCCATGGACTTCACATATAACGCCAATGTGGATAGCCCCATCAAGTGATCACCATGTCTATGGGTTATGAGGATTAGGTCAACATCATTAATATTAAAACCACAAATCCTCAATGCCCTATATGTGCCCTCACCAGCATCCACGAGGATTCTGGAACCACCAACCTCGATTAGTAGGGACACATTGCCCAATAGTGGGTTGGAGACCCAACCACCAATACCGAGTGGTATGATTTTCACGAAACTATACCGAGCACTCAGGTAATTAAATTATTCCTCTATATTAAAAATGCCAATTCAAGCACTGCGAAGACGGCGCCAATGATGGTCCACCACGTAAACGCAAGGTTAATCACCGAAACAACAATACCCAAGGTCCTGACCTCACTATCCTCAGGCCTGGAAAGCAGCATGGCTCCAGCCCCTATGTTCAGTACCGCCAGTGCCACCGCAATGAGTGTTAGGGCCCATAGGAATGTGGTTGCAAGGCTTGGTATTGGTACTAGGATTATTGATGCGGTGCCAAGCAGGACTACAGGTATTAGTAGGAAGGCACCCGTGATCAGCATCAATACCCCAGCAACCCTAGGCTCACTCATTACTTACAGCAGTGCTTCCCCACTTAATTAAATTAACCGTAGACCCTACGAATCCAATCAACAATTTCCTTAACACCCCTATCGAGCGCTGGCTCCATGTTGCCAAGGATCCTCTGGGTATTGCTGCAATCATACTGGGTGTTGATATACTTGAGCAGGGATCTTGCGCCACTTGGCAGAAATAAGCCGGCTAGCCCTGTGGGTATTGGTAATTTAATGCCGCTAATGCCTAAGTAATTAGCCATTAGTAGTGGGATGTCGCCCAGGTTATACATTATGCACTCGGTTGCATATAGGAATTTATCCCTAAAATCCTCACTAACAGCAACCTTTTCGAGCAATTGTACTAGGTAGCCAACGTATATTGCGTTAACGTGTCCTCGGAGTAATGGAATCAAGCCCCTCCTCACCACCCTATATAAGCTGAGGAATTCGTTATGGTCATTGTAATAGCCGTAAACAAACGTTGGCCTAACGATTACATAATCAAGTCCTTCCTTACCCAATTCCTTAATAGTTCTCTCGCCATCGCACTTAGACCTCTCATAATCACTCCTGGGGTTTACGTATGCATAGCTGCAGTGCTCCGGCTCCTCACTTATGACGTTGCCAATCTTACCCACCGCCGCCGAGGCACTTATGTGTATGAGCCTCATGGACTTATTAACACTAAGGATCGCCCTGGCTATATTCCTAGGAATCTCCACATGGGCATGCCACAGCTCGTTCCAGGAACCGCTCAGTAACCCCACGGTATTGAAAACGTAACTTGGTTTAACCGTGCTTATGGTATTCACGACACTATTATAATCACCAGGGTCCAGCCTATGCATCTTAACGCCAATCTCAAGTAGGTCCTTAGCCATCAATGCCTTACTACCGTGTACAGACCTGTAGGTCACGTGAACCTCAAGTCCCCTATTAACTAGGTGCTTAGCTAGGTTGGTGGCTATGAACCCGAGTCCGACTATTAATGCTCGCTTCATATGTCCTAATTATGACATATAATACTTAAGCTTTTTCATAAATAGTATAAATAGCCGATATCACAAACATAGAAGGTTTTATAAAGTTAGGGTACCCCGTAAGCCATAATCGTATGAAGGCGGAACTTTGGTCTTCAGTAAGTGAGGGTCAGAGAAGGGCCGTATTAATAAATGCCCTCCTTGGATCACTGCTTGGATCAATGAACATGGCATCAATAGTTATTGCATTACCTGCAATACTGAACGGTATTGGTATAAACCCAATGTCCCCATTGGGTTTCGAATTAATGATGTGGTTAATGTTCTCATACCCACTGGTCACGGCAATTGCTGTCCCAATAATTGGCAGGCTTTCGGACATGCTTGGTAGGGGTAGGGTGTTCACGATAGGTGATGCCATATTCACTGCCATATCCCTGCTAATGGGTTTTGTACCAGGATATGGCGCAATAGCTGGTCTTCAGTTAGTAGCCTATAGGTTTATCCAGGGCATTGCCGGTTCGATGATGTTCAGCAATAGTGCCGCATTAATCACTGACGTGTACCCACCCGATAGGAGGGGTGTGGCGCAGGGAATTGTTGGCATATCCTTTAGCGCTGGCAGCGTCACCGGACTTGTCCTTGGTGGTATATTGGCCGTAATTAATTGGAGGTGGGTCTTCCTATTCAACGTACCCATAGGCTTAGTAAGTACGCTTTGGGCGTTGAGGAGTGTCTATAGGTTACCGTCAGGCATTAGCAAGGTTAGTATTGACTTCGTCGGTGCAACAGTATTAGTTGTGTCATTGGTTTCGATATTAATGGGCTTATTACTATCAATGATGCCCTATGGGCACTCATCGTTGGGTTGGGGAAACCCCTCTGTATGGGTGAGCCTAATAATCGGTGCTTCACTCCTTGGGGTTCTCGTCGTTATCGAGAGTAGACTCAGGGAACCTATGCTTAAGATTGATTTGTTTAGGATAAGGCAGTTCACCTATGGTGTGTTGAGTTCATTCTTCCTGTTTATGGCAATGGGTGCCAATATGTTCGTTCTATCACTATTGTTACAGGCAATATACCTACCAATGGTGTACAAAATACCGTACTCAGAAACACCACTCTGGGCAGGCATATTCCTAATACCAAGCAGCATAGCTAACGCGATATTCGCACCAATAGGCGGTAAACTACTTAATAGGTTTGGCGCGAGGGTTGTGTCCACACTAGGAGCCATACTACTTGGGGTGGGTTTCGAATTACTATCATTATTACCTATCGACTTCAATTACATAGAGTTTGCCATAATACTCGTAATAATGGGCATGGGCTCAGGCCTATTCCAATCACCAAACATAGTCTCAATACTAAGCGCAGCACCACCTAGGGACAGGGCAGCCGCGTCTGGGCTTAGGGCATCGATGCAAAACATGGGAACATTAATGAGCTTTGCAGTATTCCTAACATTAATAATCACAGGCTCTGCAGCCGCATTACCAGCGGCTTTATACAAGGCATTACTAAGTGCAGGTGTTCCCATAAGCGATGCCGAGGCCCTTGTCTCAATACCCCCAGTCTATGCACTGTTCGCAGCATTCCTGGGCTATGACCCAATAAAGACCCTGGTTCAACAAGCTGGTATATCACTAAGCCCAGCGGTACTAACGAGGATTGACAACATAACCTTCTTCCCAACTGCAATAGCACCAGCGATGCAGTTAGGCTTCCACTACGCATACCACACCGCAGCAATACTCGCATTCATTGCAGCAATACTATCATACTTCAGGGGTAGAGAGTCATTCCATGGAAATCCCGAGCAAGCCCAAACCATAATCGCCAGGGGTAGGGCTACTAAGGTTGCCGAGGTTGTGGGTGATTCAGCAGGTAATGATAAGAATGATATAGACCTTAAAGCCGATCCCATCCTTAGGAAATCCTTTGCAGCATACCTATTAATGGGAACAGAGGTCGGAGATACCATATTCCAGAATATAAAACCCAAGGAATTATTATATACAATTGCCGTAGCATCGAAAGCCCCTGGGTGGTTCATAGAATTTGTGAAGAATATTGATGATTGTAACGTTAATATTAAGAGTGTAGCCTCATTAATGAATTATCTTAAGGTTCCTGATTGGGTAAATGAGGTTGTTAATGCCTGGATTAAGGTTAATTATACGAACAAGGATAAAAACAATATTTAACGATATTTTAACTGAGCTTTACCTTATACCTTAATTAATCACTGATTTTTAAATATTTTAAATGATGTATGACTTACCACCATTCCAAACGACTATTTTACCATCTCGCATATACTCGATTGCGACGTATCCCTTATACACTATTCTCCTATTGTTCAGTTCTTCACCCGACTTGTTTTTCCTTATCATGAACATTTTCCTATCACCGAGACCTCAATTAGCTTGTTCTGTTAATAAATTTATATGGTAGAGTGGGTGTAGTCAATATATTAACTCTTGATTAATATATAGGCAATATATAAGGTTGAGCTAGGATAAATTTTTATTTCGTGAGTTACTTTCCATACGAATGATAGAGAGTAGGAAGGATGACCATATTAAGATAGCTGCGGGTCAAGAAGTTGAGGAGGGCGAGAACCTATTTAATGAAGTTCACTTAATACATATTGCATTGCCTGAGATTGACTATGAAGACGTAGATACATCAATTACGGTATTTAATAAGAGGTTGTCATTTCCATTCATAATAGGTGCCATAACAGGTGGTACGGAAACTGCCGAGAAGGTTAATACCGTACTTGCCAAGTGCGCCGAGGAATTGGGCATTGGCATGTACGTGGGTTCCCAGAGAATTGCCATTGTTAAGCCTGAGACAGCCAGAAGCTTTAGGGTTGTTGCCGAGAACGCACCAACGGCGCTCAAGATAGCCAACCTCGGCGCGCCACAGGTTTCTAGACTTGATGAGAAGGTGCTCAGTGATTGGGTTTCCCAGGCAATAGATATGATAAATGCGGACGCAATAGCCATACACCTAAACCCAGCCCAGGAGGTTTTTCAGCCCGAGGGTGAGCCCTGGTTTCGTGGTGTCCTTGACAAGTTGAGGTTTATCAAGAGGGTTGCCAACAGGCCGTTGATTGTTAAGGAGGTTGGTAATGGAATATCCATGGAAGTCGCCAAGGCCCTGGCATCCAGGGTTAACCCAGACGCAATAGATGTTGCCGGTGTTGGTGGTACCTCATTCATTAGGATAGAGAGCATAAGGGCTGGAACTACGGATGAGGCTAACGTATTCAGTGGTTGGGGAATACCCACAGCTGCATCAATATGTGAGGTCAGAAGCGTATATAATGGCCTAGTGTTTGCATCCGGTGGTGTTAGGAGTGGTTTAGATGGGGCAAAGGCAATAGCCATAGGCGCGAACGTATTCTCAATGTCAAAGCCCCTACTAATATCGGCACTAAAGGGCTACAACGAGGCCAGGGCCTTCATTAGCAGGTTGTTTAAGGAGTTCAAGACAGCCATGTTCATGACAGGGTCTAAGAACGTGGAAGAATTAAGTAAGGTCCCCGTGGTTTTCGGTCCCACATTAATCTCATGGCTCAGCCAAAGAGGAGTGCCCTGTAAGCACATAACTTTACCCAACCCAAAATAGGTAATGTAATCCCCAAAATCACTGCAAGTAAGTAATTTTAGATTGCGCAATGTTGAATCTACGATGTCAATCCAAGGGATCTCCTGCCCGAAATGCGGCTCAAGGAGGATTAGTATTGTTGCAGCCGAGACTTTGACATTTAAGTGCCTTGATTGTGGTTATGTATGGTCTCCAAACCTACCAGCCCAGGGGTTGGTGAGTACTAGGGCTGGTGAGGTCCATTGGACAGAGATTAAGAAGGTAATGGAGGACGCGATGAGTTACGTACACGAGTTACTGGATAGCGATACCGATTGTAATGGAGTTATTAGTAGGGTTCAGGAGCGCTTTGGGAATTACCTAACTACACGTGATGTGATTAAGGTGGTCATTAATGGTGTTAGGAAGTACCTTGACGAAGTTAGATATAAGGACGTTAATAAGTATTCAAGGCTTACCGCCGAATTTATGAAATGTAAGGAATTATACTCAAAATGACCTTACTCTGAGGGTAGGGCGTTTGACCTCTTGTTCTTAAGTCTCGTCTTCTTAGAATACCCTGAGGCCCAAACCCTCTTACTCCTCGGTACGATCTGTGGGCAACGCCTACCGGTGCAGCGTGGCGCTATTATACCAATCTTCTGACCAGGTGGTGCGTTCCTAGGCACAGGTGTTTCACCCTTCTGGTGGCTACCACCACCGTGTGGGTGCGCGTACGGGTTCATAGCCTTACCTCTAACGGTTGGGTACTTCCAAGCCTTAGCCTTTGCCCTGTAGTACTTCGCGCCAGCCTTGAGCATGGGCTTCTCGATTCTACCACCACCAGCGACGATGCCGATAGTCACCCTAGATCTTGAATCAACCTCCATTATCTTGCCACTGGGTAGTTGGACAACGGTTGTTCCATCCTTATGCGCAAGGACTACAGCGTAAGTACCGCCAGATCTAACGAACTTGCCGCCATCATTAAGCCACTTCTCTACGTTATAGACCATGGTACCCTCCGGCACCTTACCCAGGGGCAGTATATTGCCGGGGGCGGGCCTTGCCGCTGTCCCGATTTCAATTACCTGACCCACGTACATACCCTCAGCAGCGTAGTTAAGGAACTCCCTACCATCCTCAAGCACAATCCTTGCAACGGGCGCGTTAAGGCCTGGCACGTGCAGTAACTCCTTAACTATGCCCCTAATAACACCATTGAGCTCGGCCTCGCTCATGGATAAATACCTAACTGGGCCCTCCCTAATCCAACTTGGGCTTCTGAACTGTGAACCACCGCGTCCACGCCTCTGAACCAAAATTCGTTTACCCACGACTAATCCCGCGGATTGTTTGGATGGTGGGTTTTTAAATATTTACACATATCTACCCAGCCAGATGAGGAGGTTGGGGAATAAGGAGAGGATGATTGAGGTTAAGAGGGAAGGGGCTAATGAGTATTTACTAATTAGGATTGACCCTGACGATATTGGCGAGCTCGAGAGTAAAGGTATTGGGGAGAGGAGGGATGGCCGTTTCATTCTGAGGGCCGTGGAGCTTGTTTATTTGGCAATGATTGGTTATAGTGTGTATATTGACGGTTACGAAATAGGCATTGACGAGCTTATAAAGCACGTGGACAACCCCTACGCATTGTCCGTCTACCTCGACATGAGGAAGAGGGGTTACTTCATAAAGCCCACGCCAAACGGCCCCGTAGACTTCCTCGTTTGGGATAAGGGTAAGGACCCCCTTAAATCAAGCCCAAGCTACATGATTAAAATAGTGACTGAGGGCCTAGGTATACAGGTAATGAACCTACTCAACGTCCTTAAGTATAGCGAGGGCATGGGGGCTCAGTTAGTCCTGGCCCTCGTTAGTTCCGAGGGGGTTATTACGTACTACAAGGCATTCACATTCAAGCCCGTAAAGGGTGGTTGATGTGGTTACCATGAGAGACATACAGGAGGTGTTGTCCATAGTACGTAGCAAGGGGTTGAGGGTAGTGTTTAGGCTCAGGGGGTCCAGATACATGGTCGTCTTCGAGAGAGAAATAAGGGCGTTAAGCCCAGAGGGTAATTATGTGGCGTGGAGCACTGCATTTCCAGCACCACCGCACCAAGTCCTTGATGCCTACGGTATATCAGCAATAGAGATTTACTGCAGGGGTGAATTAATAAAGCAGGTTAGTAAGTGGGGCGAGCTCGTTAAGGAATTACAACTACTCAATGAGTGCAGGTGAGCCTATTTCTCAACCACGTACTCCCTACCACCAATCCTCAACTTAACGACCGGGCCAGCACCTACCCACTGCTCTACCGTGCCGTCATCGAGGACGACCTCATCACCCTTACTCATCCTTAGGCTCATCCTAAATAGCCTAGCCCCAAGCTGCGCAATATCCTTCGATCGGGACGTGCAGACGTTGACGTTTACCCAGGGCCACCTCCTCCTAATCTCACTTGTCAACCTAAGCCCCACATCGAGACTGCCCACAACACTTCCATTGGGCCCCGGCACATACCCCATCCTGGTTAGATTATCGATATTTGCCGGACTCACGTCTAGCTCGTTTATGTTTACAAACGTTATGAGACCATTACCTATCAGCGTCTCGGCGACCTTCAATATCTCATTTTCGAACCTAGGCAATGCCGGTACCTCAAGGCCGACGCCTATACTCGCGTCCCTAAGTATCCTGATTAATTCCAACTTACCACTTAATTGTGTGGGGCTTATTGCGTGGATCCTCACCTCATCAATACCGCTACTGGCTAGCTTCCCAACAGCGTCTCTGTTTAGGTTTAAGGCGTGGGTGTACATGTGTATGTGGAAGCTAGGGCCGTAGCTCTCCTTAAGTAGCTTGACTAGGTAAACTACTCTGTCGACTACGACTATTGGGTCACCACCACTTATGGCTAACCCATTAGACCCCGCCCTGTCTAGCTCGTCGATTATATCGTCAGGGAACCTAATCACTGGCCTATCATTAATGAACATGACGTCCCTACCAAACCTCTCCCTACTAACGGGACAGTAGAAGCAATTGAGTGGGCATAGACCAGTTATGAAGAGTATGCTCTTAGTGCCAAGTAGGCACTGCCTACAACCCCTAGCCAACTCACCAAAAACAAAATTGAGCGGATGCATTCTGCCATAAGCTCATGGGCAAGCCTCTTTATAAACAGTCCTTCTACCCACCCTTTAAGTGATTCATTGATTTCCTCACC
>NZ_LCWN02000045.1:0-17841 GCF_002078205.2 Vulcanisaeta sp. EB80 | reverse complement strand
GCAGTATTTACACGCCACACTCAAGGAATTCAAGGCCAGCCTAGAACAAAGCCCCGCGGTGCTGGCCCGGGGCGACCCCATGAACCCAGCCAGAGGAGCCGATGAAGGCTGGGCGAGGAAACCACCCGCCCTCCAGGGCGGGAAGGAGGTCAGCTAAGATGCTATGAGGGCATATTACAAATGCGCGAGGTGTGGTTATACAGCCGATACAAACGTATGGCTTTGGAGATGCCCTAGGTGCGGTGGTCCCATTGATGTAATTATTGAAGACTTAAGATTAACGTTAAGTGAACAAAGGGGTCTCTGGAGGTTCGCTGGTGTAATACCTGCCAAACCACTCGTCAGTCTAGGTGAGGGTTTTACACCATTAGTTAAGGCGAGATTTTTAGGGGAAAATACGTACCTAAAGCTCGAGTACCTAAATCCCACGGGTTCATTTAAGGATAGAGGCTCCGCCGTGGCCGTGTCCAAGACTGCTGAATTGAATGCAAAGGCGGTTGTAGAGGACTCCAGCGGTAATGCCGGTATATCCATAGCCGCGTATGCATCGGTTGCTGGCATTAGGGCTAGGATATACGTACCCAGGGACGCACCTGAGGGGAAGAAAAGTCTCATAAAAGCGCTAGGTGCAGAGCTTATCGAGGCGCCATCTAGAGCTGATGCTAGTAAGATGGCCATTGGGTCTATAGGCAGTGACGAGGTTTATATTGGGCATACATGGAATCCGTGGTTTATACAAGGCACGAAGACCCTAGCCTATGAGCTAGTGAATCAATTAGGACATGCGCCCACCTCTATAGTGTTGCCAGTGTCCGCTGGGACACTATTGCTGGGTTTGTTCATAGGCTTCAACGAACTGATGAATATGGGTCTAATTAATGAGTTACCTAGGTTATTCGCAGTTCAGGTTCAAGGCTTTGCCAAGTTATATGAGGAGTTGCATGGTGAGTATAGGTCGGAGCCGACCAGGATTGCCGACGCCCTCAGAGTCTCTGAACCACCGAGAATTTCGCAGATGATCAACGCCGTTAAGTCAAGTAATGGCGATGCCATTGTCGTTACGGATGACGAGATAGTAAGGGCGTGGAAGTACATGTTTAGGAGCGGTTTCATAATAGAGCCAAGCAGCGCAACTGTTCTCTCCGGCTACTGGAGGTTAATGGGTAATAATAAAATTAATAGGAATGACGAGGTGGTGCTTATACTTACAGGTAATGGTCTTAAGTACGTAGATCTTATAAATAAATATGTAATAGCGGAGAGTAATATCTAAACAGAAATATTTAATAAGGAAACATGCTCGACATTATTAACGTGAGAGTATCAACAAGGAGCAACGCATTTCCTGGCTCTGCCATCAGGGGGATAAATGAGGAAGTCGTTAAACTAGAGAGGGTGGGTGTTAAGGTTTATGGGTTTCACATAGGACAACCTGGGTTGCCACCAAGCAAGGATCTATTACTTGAGTTTACGAAAAATATGCTTGAGAAACCATTCGAGTATAGCATGTACACCCCAAGTAGTGGTATTGAGGAGCTCAGAGAGGCTATTGCCGAGGACTACTCAAAATATTCTGGGGTTAAGATAACAAGCAACAATGTCTCAGTATCCGCCGGTTCTGCTGAGGCCATACTAGCGACCTTCATGAGCATAATCGATGAGGGTGATGAGGTCGTTTTACTTGACCCGACGTATTTGATGTATGAACCTGTCATTAACTACCTTGGTGGTAGGGTTAGGAGGGTCGGTGCTAGGGAGGAGCTTGGTTGGGAGCCTAGTGAGGAGGATATTAAGGCTGTGATGAGTAGGAGGGTTAAGGCTATAATCATGGTTAACCCCGACAACCCAACGGGTAGGGTTTTGAGTGAGTCAATGGTTAGGTTATTGGTTGATTTGGTCCGTGATTACGATGCATTTCTGATATACGATGAGGCGTATAAGCATCTCTATTACGAGGGTTCACACATTTATGCCATTAAGTACGACTTAGATCACGTCCTAGCCCTAAATACGTTCTCTAAGGACCCGGCAATGCCCGGTTGGAGGCTTGGCTACTTGGTTGCTCATGAGGAGTTCATTAAGGTGTTCAATAGGGTTAAGCAGTACACAAACCTTAACCCACCAACACCAGCCCAGTATGCTGGATTGCTCTATCTTAGGAAGTATAAGGAGGCGTATTTACGCGAGGTCCTGCCCATCTATAAATCTAGAATGGAGGCGATGTACAATGCCCTGAGGAAGTACCTACCGGAGGCTAGTGTTGTTAAGCCTAGGGCTGGGTTATTCATGTTCCCAAACCTAAAGCCCTACCTGGAGAGGCTTGGTATCGATGATAAGGAGTTCTCAACTAGGCTTGTTAGGGATGTGCATGTTGCTGTCGTACCTGGATCAGCCTTTGGGGAGAGAGGTATGTACCACGTGAGGATGACCTTTGCTAGGGAGGATGAGAGATCGATCGAGGAGGGAATCAAAGTAATGGCCGAATATGTGAACGCCAACAATAGGAAGTAATAATTAGGAAATAAATTAATATTTACGAATACATACACTCCTAATGACTATAGATATTGGGACCAAACTCTCACTAAGCGATATCGTGAAGGTCGCTAGGGATTACGAAATCGTTAGGATAACCAATGAGGCTGTAGATGCTGTACAGCGATCACGGAGGATTCTTGAGGAGTTTATTCATAGCAACGTTAAAATATACGGCGTAAATACTGGTCTTGGCGATTTATACAACGTAACTGTTAACCCCGAGGGCGTCACTAAGTACTCAATCGAGATGCTCATAGATCATGCCGTTGGCATTGATGACTATGCACCGGATGATTGGGTTAGAGCCACAATGCTTATCAGAGTCCATCAATTATCCCTTGGTTATAGTGGGGTTAGGGATGTGGTGATTGAAAGACTTATCCAATTTCTAAATGAAAGAATAACGCCACAAATTCCGAAGTACGGCTCCGTGGGAGCCTCCGGAGACTTGGCACCATTGGCACACCTAGCCCTTACGTTGTTGGGCAGGGGTTACGTTAAATACCAGGGTAAGGTCATGAGTAGTGCAGAAGCCCTTAAGTTGGTTGGGCTCGGTGAATTAAGGCTAAGCTATAAGGAGGCCTTATCCCTAATAAATGGGACTAGCTACAGCACAGCCATAGCAGCGTTGGGTATTTGGGATTCGTATATCTTGTTGAGGGCTGCCTTGATAGCTATGGTGTTGATGCTCGAGGCATCCCGTGCAGCCACAGCACCATTAAGTACGGAAGCGAATTCCGTGAAATTGCACAGTGGTGAGGGCAGGATAGCAAACATACTAACTAACTTGCTTGGTGATAGTAAGGAGGTGAACACGGGCGGTAGGGTTCAAGACCCATACTCAATAAGGTGCATACCCCAGGTATTTGGTTCGGTGATTGACTCATGGATCTGGGCGTACAACAATGTTATGAATGAGGTGAACTCGGTTAATGATAACCCAATCATTATTAATAATAATGTATACTCAACATGCCACTTCCATGGTCAGTACGTAGCCATATCCACAGACCTACTAAACATAGCCCTTACGGTTCTCGGCAACATGATCGAGAGACAAGTGGCGCAGCTATTGAGGAGGGAGATTAACGGTATCAGCAATTACCTGGCGAGTGGTCCCTGGCGTGTTGGTTTAATGCTAACGCAGTACACCGCAGCCGCGTTATCAGCTAGGCTTAGGGAATTGGCGACACCATCAACCATACAGAACATACCAACGAGCGGCTTTCAGGAGGATGTTAACTCAATGAGCGCGAATTCTGCAATTAAGCTACACGACATTAATTCCATAATTGCCCAATTAATTTCGTTGCTTGCGTATGTTAGTTATACAGTATTGAGATTACGTGACAACTGTTCAGGGTGTGGGAGAGCCGCGGTTAAGGCGTACAATATTGTTGATAAATATGTTGAGGGTTCCCAAACCCATAGCGAGGCGGTTTCGCGATTGACCAGCGCCATTAATGAATTAGCTGGTTTGGTTGATCTCGGTATTATTAAATCGTGACTATGGAACTATCCAATCTTCCAATTATTACCTTCGATACATGCCTGCCACTGAATATCCCAACCTCAACCACGCCTGGTATTTCCTTGATCCTAACCTCCATTTCGGTTGGGTTTATTGGGGAGTTAGGCGTATAATCGAGTATGTAATTACCATTGTCAGTAACCACCGGCCCCCTCTTACCATTACCACTCCTCAATACCGCCCTGCCCCCAAACTCGGTCTCTAGGGTCTTCTTAACAACGCTCCAGGCAAAGGGTATTACCTCGATTGGTATTGGGTGCTTACTTGGTATCCTATCCACGAGTTTAGCTTCATCGACTATGACAATGAAGCCCCCCGCCCAATAATCAATAACCTTCTCCCTAGTCAATGCGGCACCACCGCCCTTAATCAGATTCTTCTCTCGATCAACCTCGTCAGCACCATCTATGGCAACATCGATATGATCAACCTGCCAGGGATAACGTAGTATTGATGAGAGGCCTAGGTTTAGTATTTCGATTTCCGTTTCGGTTGACGTGGGTACTAATAGGACGTTCTTGATACGCCCATCAACAACGGCTCTATGCAACTCCCTGAGGAATAGCATTGCCGTGGAACCCGTACCGACACCAACCACGTAATTGCTCGCCACATACCTCAAAGCCTCCCTAGCCGCAATCAATCTGGCGGTGTTTATATCGCTCACGGTAATCCCCGAAACATTGGGTTTCTTATTATTTTATTTAATTTATTATTATGCCGTACCCTGCACTAGTTTAATTAGTTCCCTACTGCATTCCTTGGGTGATTTATTGAGGCAGAGCCTGAGGGCCTCGCCAACCCTAACGGCGTCCCTACTCTCGTGTACGTTGTGCGTTCTAATGGCGTCGGCGCCCATTAATACGGAGATCGCCTCAACACTTATTGATGCGAATAATCTATCCTCAGGAGGAGCACTTCTGCGTATTAACCTCTCGAGAAATGACTTCCGGGAGACACCAATGAGTATTGGTAATCCTAGTTCCTGCCTAATCTTTACCGTGTTCATTATCAATATGGAATCCCAGGAATACCAGGGGTAATTCTCATCACCATGCCTATACTCACCACGTATTGGCTCTCCACCCGTGATCACCGGGTCGAGGCTTAACGGTCCAAATCCAATTCCTGGATCTATGACTATCCTGTCCCTACTTATGCCACTATTAAGCGCGATGTCTACGCTCTCCCTGAGGGCGTTGATCACCCTATCAACAGGTTCTAAACCCCTGTTGGGTGTTCTCTCCCTAGTCATTACTATCACGGATACCCCATGGTCAGCAACAACCTTCGCCATGTCTGGGTCACCCTTGAGTCCCGTCACGTCATTAATTACGTCAGCACCAAGCCTAAGGCATTCCTCGGCAACCCTAGCCCTAAACGTATCAATTGATAAAACAAGGTCTGGGTAGGCGTCCTTTAATGCCTTAACCACGGGTGCTAACCTGCCCAACTCCTCATCAATACTGACCAAGGTTCTATTGTATGGCGCAGTGGACATACCGCCCAGGTCGATTATATCAACACCATCCTTAACCATGGAATCCACAGTCTTGACGACACCATCAACGCTAGTCCTTACGGAACCCTTATAGAAGGATTCAGGGCTTAGGTTAACCACACCCATTATCCTAACCGGTTCACCATCACCAATCCATACACGACCAAGCCTAGCCTTGATCATCATGGAATAGTCAGTATTACTAAGTTTTAGGTCTTATCCATTGGGTGTGTAAGGTTTATTTTTTGCCTAAAATGCCCAATAATGTGGAGTTATCGCTTGGCGAGGAAATACTGATTCTAATTCGGGAACGTGGTCCATTAACCCCTGAGGAAATAGCTGGCTATTTAAGGAGGGATGTTGGGGAGGTTCGTGAGGAGTTAGGTTATCTCGAATTGGATAAACTCGTTACAAGGGTCAGGAGGGGCTTGATATTTAAGAAGGAGGCCTATGACCTGACACCAACAGGTCTCGAGGAGGCTGAGAGGGCATACGAGAAATTGAGGGCAAGGGCCAATGAATTGATGCAAAGGCTCGCATCATTAAATCCTGATGAGCTCGAGGAGTTACTTAATCAATACGTCTCAATAATACCATTAATGCTACTCCTAAACCTAATACCGCTCGAACTATTGATGCTTATAGGCCTTGACCTATTAATGCTGGGGCCTGTCGTGGTGCATGATCATTAATCATGGACAAGTCAAATGAGTGCAATGATGTATATTGCATATCCAACAAGCCCTATTAACCCAACGTCCCAGGTTAACCTACCCCTTAATACGTGATACAGCATTGCTACTGAGACCGTCTCCACCGTAATGACGCTTATGATTGCCTCGTATGTCAGGGACCAACTAGTTAGTACTAGGGCTAGGGCTGGGTAGATTGTTGAGTACAATACCTTCTCGCCAATGAGGGCAGCCACAGCCATAGTATCCCTATTGCCCAGGGTCCATATTATGGCGGTTATTGATTCGGGGAGCACGGTTGCGGTAGGTACAATAATTATTGATAAACCCATAGTATCTATAGACAACATTCTTGATAAATAAACAACCCCCGAAACCAGGTATTTAGATCCCACATATAGTAGTAATACGGAAGTTATTACCTGAAGCGCCAATGCCACATCCTCGTTAAACCTGGCAAGTTTAATGAACCGTAATTCCTCCACATCCTCAATCACAACTCCCTCCTTGCCCCTCATAAGCCCTACATAGACTAGGTATGCAATGAATAGGGCGGTTGCAATTACGTACCTAATAACGCCAATACCCAATAGAGCCGGTAATAATACCGTGGGATATAGGGTTATGACCACGATGAACGGTAGAATCAACTCCCTACCAACTTCAAGAACGAGGTCGTTCCTCGAACCCCTACGAAAGCCTATGATAGCCACAAGGAATATTATTGGGTAGATTATCGTGGAAACTACGAATGGCTCACCAATAACCGTACCCACGGCAACCTCCTCACCGGAAACCCCGCCGTAGACTAGCAGGGCGACTAGAAACACAATAAGTTCAGGGAGTGATGTGAGTACTGGAGATATGACGGCGCCCACGAAGGAGCCGCCGAGCCTATACCTATGGCTAATGTGCTCCATGGAGTTCGTGAACAACCACCCACCGATAAGTACGGCGGTGAATCCTCCAGCAATACTAAGTATAATTGAAAGCATTTGAGTACTTCAAATTAAATTGTTTTGAGGGCAATATTTAATAATTATGGCGCGATTGCGATACCAATGAGCCTACCAACAACCCTGTTTAAGAGATACGAATTACCACCACTACCATACTCAATAAACGCACTTGAGCCACACATAAGTGGGCAGGTTATTGATGTGCACTACAACGGACACCATAAGGCGTATGTGAACGGTGCAAACGCCACGATGGAGAGGCTTGAGAAGATAATAAAGGGTGATGTGACAAGTTATGACATACAGGGACTGCTCAGGAGCCTCTTCTTCAATGTTAATGGTCACAAACTCCATACACTGTATTGGTACTCAATGGCGCCAGCTGGGAAGGGTGGAGGCACACCAGGCGGTTACCTGGGCGATTTAATAACTAAGCAGTTCGGTAGCTTCGATAGGTTTAAGGCATTGTTTACGGAGGTCATGAGATCACTACCTGGGTGTGGATGGACAGTCCTCTACTACGACCCTGAAACGGGGAACCTGGAATTCACAACGTTCGAGAACCACTACAACCAACACATAGCCGAACTACCAGTATTACTCATTGTTGATGAATTCGAACACGCCTACTACCTACAGTATAAGAATAATAGGAACGGTTATATAGACGCCATCTGGAACGTGATAAATTGGGAGGAGGCTGAAAACAGATTGAGGAAGTATATGAAGTAGGTTGATAAGCCCAATATGGAGGAATAACATGGTAATAAAAACACCATGATTTATTCCCCCTTCATAAACACGTGAATTCAATTACGTAACCCATATTGCGTTTAATAGTAGTGCTGATGCCAACATGCTTGTTGCGTCGTTAATATCAAAGGGTGGTGTTACCTCAACAACATCGAATATCCTGGGCCTAAGTCTCTTGGTTACGTCACGGGCAATCCTTATGATCTCCCTAGACGTGAACCCACCTGGAGATGGGCTATTAACACCAGGGGCGAAGGCCGGGTCCACAACATCTAGGTTAATGCTCACATGGGCAACCCTATCCTTAATATTTTCAGCTAATTCATTGATTACGCTCTCTATTCCGTACGAATCAACATAGTCGATGGTATACACTTGAACATTCAACTTCTTAGCCTCATCAAATAGGTATGGCGCATTTGAATGGGGTCTAACACCTACTATGGCTATGAAAGCCTTGGGGTCAACCTCCCTAACCCACCTAACCACCTGCCCACTCGTTAAACCCTCACTAACAACCCTAACATCTGGATGTGCATCAAAAAGTACGTAGGCCAATCCATCACCACTAACCCTCCTCAAACCCCTAAAGGCTGCGTACGACGTGGTACTATCACCACCAATAACGAGCAATTCCCTAACCAAGCCTAGGGCCTCGGCAACGGTATTCTCAACCCTAAGCCAAGTTTCCTTGTGATCACCAACAACCACATCAACATCGCCAAGATCCACAATACTCAATCCACTATATATCATGGGTGAGGTGTACAACCAAGACCTAATACGGGCTGGTGCCAGTCGAGAACCTGGTCTTGTACCTACCGCGCCATCCCAAGGGACGCCAAGGATGCCCACATCACCCTTAACCCAACCCCTCCTAATCACCTCACCAACCCTAACATCTCCCGGATCCTTAATGAACTTATACATGGACTCCCTCACGAAGGGCATGATCAAGCATTACCGCTGCGTTATTAAAATGTTTAACTCAGCAACTAAACATCAAGCACCTTAATGCCAAGCCTCCCCGCTCTCCTCCTTAATCTCTCATCGAAGGTAAGCAGAGGTTTACCTAACCTATGGGCGATACCCAGGATGACTGCATCATTAAAGCTCCCAAGCCCTAAGTTCATACTTAACATGGTATGTAGAGCCCATTCGATGGCATCATCTTCGCAAACAATTGCGGTCTTCCCATATTTAATAATGCTAGTAATTATTTCCGTAGCTTTCTCAGCCGGTATGCTGATTGATCTAAAGAACCACGCTAACTCATAAATAACAATGGTGGGCACGTACCATTTACTGAGACTATTCAACGCCTTAACAGCCTTAGCATGCTCCTTCGAGTTCTCAATCACATAAAATATCAATGCATTTGTATCAATTACCGCCTCTTGCATTGTTCATTAGTCCCTCTTCAATCAGCTTATTAATATCATCAACGTTTAATTCCCTACCTAACTTAATCTTTGGTATCTCCTGAACGACCTTCTTAATGACAATCTCATCGCCCCTAACTTCAATACTAACTAGGTCGCCAATCTTAATCCCTAGCTTCTCCCTAACATAGGCAGGTATCGTAATTCGGTAATTTCTGGTAACCTTAATTAATTTCTTCATAAACTGTGTTATGCTTGCTTCCTTAATAAGTCTTCACTCGTAATCTTTAAATATAGAAAATATAGAGCTTTATGATGTAGTACAGTTTACTAATCATTACCACCGCGAATTACGTTCACCAACACTGTGGCTCATAACTCCTCCTAGTCTTACTGTTCCCATCTGAACGTAGCCACCATAATCCTTCCCTGAAATCCCCAACGGCTATTCCTAGTAGGCCGGCTAGGTAATCGCTGATTAAAGTCTCCCTTTCAGTCTCAGAAATTATTGCGTTTGGGGATAAGAGCTCCGTTTCAGCATCATCCTCGACCACTGAGACCTGGAGTGAGTTGAGACTGAGGAACCCTCTTAACTACCTCACCAATCCTGATATCCCTGGGGGATCCTTAATGAACTTATACATAGATTCCCTAACAAAGGCACAACAGAGAACCAGTATGTGGCGCTAAAAAGCTTACTAATGATTGCATTGAGCAGTCTCTCTGGAGGTGGTTTTCCACAGTCTCCTTCTCGACGGTCTTCCCGAGCCCCTCACCGCGGTGGTTCGCCACTAGTCGCCTAGGGTTCACGGCTCCACGGGTCTTGGAAACTCAAGGGTACAACTAATGTTCTTGGGTTGGTTCCTAAAACCTAACTTACGATGCATCAGTATTAGTCATCAATAGAAATAAGCACTACAAATAACTATGAAAACTGAAACTGCCTCAGACACCCTAACGTTAAGTCTCTCCGTTATATTAAAGGTGAGCAAAGAGCTACCCGGCTACGAAGTCAGGTTAGAGGTGAAGCTTATTATATTGCCTTAAATCTATTAACATTGCGTCTCGTAACGTAGTCACCATAGACATTCCCTAAGATCTTTATTGAATTATATAAACTATAAAGGTTGATTGAAGCGATGATGGTACTAGATCTTGCCTACTACGTACATTTCCGTTAATCTATGAGAGGGTGACGTGAATACCTCCTCTGTAGGCCCCCACTCAATGAGTCTACCATTGTAGAGGAAGGCTACGTAGTTTGCAACTCTTCTCGCTTGCTGTGGGTTGTGGGTTACTAGGACTATTGTTATGTCCTTACTTAACTCAATAATTAATCGCTCAATCCTAGTTGCATTCACGACATCAACCATGGAAGTTGGTTCATCCATTAAAAGGACCTCCGGTCTTAATGCCAATGCCCTAGCAATAACTAACCTCTGTTGTTGCCCACCAGAGAGTTTCCCGGCTGGTGAGTTTAACCTATACTTAACCTCATCCCAAAGCCCCACCTGCTCAAGCACCGACCCAACCACCTCCCTCAGCCTGGATTTGTCCTTAACAATACCATGAGCTTTCAATGCGTAGGCTATATTGTCGTAAATGCTCATGTGCGGGAATGGGTTGGGTTGTTGGAAAACCATACCAACCCTCCTCCTAAGCACCACAGGGTCCATTGAGAATATGTCTTCACCATCAAGTGTCACCTTACCCTCAACCCTGGCCTCCTTACTCAACTCTATTATCCTATTAAACGT
The DNA here is from genome assembly GCF_002078205.2 of Vulcanisaeta sp. EB80. Lineage (NCBI taxonomy): Archaea > Thermoproteati > Thermoproteota > Thermoprotei > Thermoproteales > Thermoproteaceae > Vulcanisaeta > Vulcanisaeta sp. EB80. The sequence goes on along the minus strand of NZ_LCWN02000045.1, from coordinate 6,728 downwards.
CTTGAGCAGTGTGGTCTTACCCGAACCAGAAGGACCCATTATGGCGAAGACGCTGTTTTTAGGTATTGCTAACCCCCTAATGTCCTTAAGTACATGCACCCTACCAAGCCATACATTAAGTCTCTCCACCTCAATAACCGCTGGTCTTGAGTTACCGGAGTCACGCATATCGACCACCCCTGCCCAGGGATACCCTGGCGGCTAGGTATATACTAAGCACGATTAAGGAAAGGAGCAGTGATGCGCCCCACGCAACCTCATGCCAATTGGTATAGGGGCTGAAGGCATAGACGAATATGAGCACGGGCACCGCGGAGACCGGAGATAACGGACTGTTAGCGAATATGTCAAATGACGTAGCGGTTGTGAAGAGGAGTGGTGCGGTCTCCCCGAATATCTTAGCCATCCCAACCAGGACCCCCGTAACAACCCCTCCCCTCCCCTCAATAAGGAGTATTTTAGCAATGTGGCCTTCCCTCAGTCCAAGCGCTGCGGCAGCCTCGTACACCACACTCTTAGGGATCCTCATAGCCTCTACCGCCTGTATTGTGGTGTACGGTATCATTATCACGGCTAAGGCTATCGAGGCGACCAAGGCGTTCAACCCCAAGCCCAGTGCCAACCCGAAAATTAGGAATACTGATATGCCCACAACTATTGTTGGGAATTCAACCATTAAGTCAAGTAGTGTCCTACCCAATCTGGCAATCAGTGAGTCCTCATGGAGTACGATGTATATGGCTGATAGCAGGGAGAGTGGCGCTGCAATTACTGTCGCCATACCCACTATCAATAGGCTACCCTCCAGGACAGTGGCTATGCCGCCTAAGTCGTTGGTGCCCGGTAGCGGTGGTATGTTAAGTAGGAAACCAAGCCCTGCCTTAGCTAGCACGGACACGCCTTTGTATATTATGGTTCCGAGTATCCAGAAAAACGGTGCGAACGTAAGCACCGTCGCCGCCAATGTTAGGGATAGGGCTAGGACCTCGCGAGCCCTCACCTCGCACCACCCCTTAGCAGGACTAACTTAGCCATCGTTATGAAGGTCAACCCTATTATGAAGAGTAATAGTGCCAAGGAGAGCAACGCAGACTGTTCAATCTGTGTATATGCACTACCGAATTGATTGGCTATGAGGGATGGTATTGTTATCCCAGGTGACAATAGGCTTAGGGACACATTGAGCGCGCCACCCACGGTCAATGCCACAGCCACGGTTTCACCAATCCCCCTACCAAGGGCTAGGCTTAATGCGCCAAGTAAGGACCTAGCTATGTAAGACAGCTTTATCCTAATCGCATCCCACTTAGTGAGCCCTAGCGCATATATGCCCTCAACCATAATCCTAGGCACCCCCACATAAACCTCCCTAACCAGTGATGAGGCGAATGGCGTTATCATTATGGCGAGGACGGTGGCGGCAAGCAGGTAGGAGCCACCGATGGGTTTTGTGGAGAAGATAGGCAAGAAGCTTAGGTTATCATGAAGCCAGGTAAATAACGTTGGGTTAAGCATTGGTCCAAACACGTACAACCCCCAGAACCCATATATCACAGTTGGGAGGCCAGCCATCACGTCATTAATGGCTATTAAGAACCCCCTTAATTTATCTGGGGCGAACTCATTTATGAATATTGCCGAGCCTACCGCAAGCGGCATGGCTATGGTTATGGCGGCGAGGGAGACTATGAATGTGCCGTAAACAGCGGCGAAGCCGCCAAAGAAGTTCGCATTTGGGTTCCACCTGTTGGTCGTGTATACCGACAGACCCTCCCTCATGAGCGCAGGTAATGAGTAATAAATCAGGGCTACAAGCATGGCGCCGACTAACGCGGCAACAATGAGGATGCTGAGTGATGAAAGAGGCCAATGCCTGTTTTTAATGATTTTAACCCCATACTTCATCTTTATCACCCCCCAATTAAGCTAGTTACAGGCTTGCCATTGCATGTTATGTCATTACTGAGTTCGTTAACGAGTTTCTGCGCCACCGCGCTGGGTAATGGTACGTAACCCGTAAGTAGCTCATGCTGTCCCTGGGTTAGTATGTACTTGAGAAATAGGTATATGGCAACAGCCTTATTGCAGTCAGTGTAATTAGCTGGCGCGTGCAGGTAGGAACCGCCGACTATCGGGTATGCACCTTGTGCCTTTATATTCATGAATATGCCAGCGTATGGGTACCAGTTATCAAGCACCGTGGGTAGTTGGGATAGGTCCACGGAGTTTAGGGCATTGAGTGTACTATTGAGGCTTGGGATTACGAATTCCCCAGTGGCTGGGTTCTGAACAGCGGCGACGCTTAGGTTATTGACTATGGCGTAGTTAAGCTCCACGTAACCTATAGACCACGGGTTCTGCTTGACATAGGCAGTAACGCCTTCGTTACCCTTACCACCAAGCCCGGTACCCAACTGATCCACTGGCCAGTTAACCACGTAACCATAACCCACACCACTACTCCTCCAAACCTCTGAGGATTTCTGGAGCCATAGAGTTAACGTGAAGGTGGTTCCACTCCCATCACTCCTGTGGACAGCTATTATCCTCTCGTGCGGGAAATGGAAGCCAGGGTTTATCGCAGTTATGTTTGGGTCATCCCAGTACTGTATCTTCCCCGTGTAAATGCCGGCTATTATATCTGCCGTGAGGTTTAAGGTGCCCTTAAAGCCGGGTATATTATAGATGAATGCCACGGCACCTATAGAGTCAGGTATAGTAATCACCTTACCGTAAATCTTCGTGGCATTTTCATAAAGCTGCGTTGGCATGGGTACGTCGGAGGCCCCTATATCGTAAACACCCTGCAGCAGCCTAGTTACACCCGCCCCACTACCGATGCTATCATAAGTAATCGAGATACCGGGATACATAGAACTAAAGCTGCGTATCCACACCTCCATCTGGGGCTGTATCCACGTTGAACCACCGGCCTTAATCGTAACACTCAACTTCGCGGGATTAATTAAACCAGCACCTGCCCCATGTGTACCAAGGCCTCCATACACTAGTAAGTACGTAGCAGCTGAGACTATCGCGATTGCCACCACGATCCCCAACACCACCAGCCTACTCACCATGTAAGACCACCGCCTACATCATAACCGCACCCCTTAAATGCATAGTGTCAGTAAAGTATTAACACTATATATTAATATATATCATATGTACCATTCGAATTCACGAGAGATGAGCACCTTGGCTATTTCTCAATAAATAATGTTGATAATTGATTTCCTAATTATTGTCTTATATTCATTTTAATATTAATGAATAATATAAACCATTTATAATTTAAAAGTAATAATTCTTTTTACCTTTTTAAATTTTACTTCCCGTCGTATAGCATCGCGAAGTGCAATAAGTCTTATTTTTGACATTATGATAATTACACGATCAATTATGGGTACACAGGCCTCGGTTAAGGTTGATTGGTCGTCTCTGTGGAAGAAGGAGGATTGGTGGGCCCTCTGGATAGGGCTTTTGATATTCTTCCTGTCACTGCCAGGTTATTACGGTATCTACTTACTTGGTTGGGTTCCGAGGGTCGCTGCTCCATGGGTTAATCCATCGAAGAGTGTTGTAGTTGTTGGGCAAGCCTTAACCATGACTAAGGCATATTTAGGGCTTAATCCGGTTCTGAGCATATTATTTTTCTATCTATTTCTGTTGGCGATATTAACTATTGCTGCTAAGGCCATGGGGCATAGCGCCAGGAGGTTTGCAGCTGGCTTTACAATAATGTTTATACTAACCTTCGGTTTCTGGTGGTTGTTTGGTTATGCCTACTTCAATGCTACCCCTGACCAATACGCAAAGTTGCACATTACCTGGTCAATACCTGTGGGTGCGGATGGTATATTAATATACATCCTAATAATCGGCCTTATAATATCGAACCTATTATTCTACAAGAGGAAACTACCCGCCGTATTGGAGACCGGTGCGAGAACTGAGTGGTACATAAAGACGGCCATAGTATTGCTCGGCGCCTTAGTGGGTGCCACATCGCTTAGGTATATATCGTTAGCCGTGACGCTTGTAGAGAGGTCCTTAATAGCCATAGTGGCTGCCTACCTAATATATTGGCCTATTTCCTACGTAATATCGCACAAGCTGTTTAAGTTAGACATCAAGTGGGCGGCAACACTTGCATCAGGCGTTAGTATATGCGGCGTGTCCGCCGCAATAGCCACGGCTGCGGCAATAGGTGCGCCAAGCATTGTTCCAGCAACTGTGGCATCCATAATCGTGCTATTCGCGGCAATTGAGTTAGTGGTATTACCGTTCATAGCAGCTACGATCCTAAAGTGGGCGCCATACGCCGCGGGTGCCTGGATGGGGCTTTCCGTTAAGACAGATGGTGCAGCTGCCGCGAGTGGTGCATTAACTGACGCCCTGATTAGTGCCCAGCCCGGGCTTGCTGCCTATAAGACCTGGGTCATGAGTACGGCAGTTATGAACAAGGTATTTATCGATATATGGATTGGCCTGTGGGCGTTCATACTGGCTGTGATTTGGGTTACGAGGGTCGAGAGGAAGCCTGGCGAGAGGGTTCCGGCCATACAGATTTGGTTTAGGTTCCCCAAGTTCGTGCTGGGCTACCTAGGGACCTGGCTAATACTGTGGGGCATTGGCTTCACGGTCGGTGCTGCTATGGCTGCTAAGTTCATGGTTGGTGGAGTAACGCCGCAGACGGAGTTGTTTAGGTTCTTCTTCTTCGCGTTAACGTTCATGTCCATAGGCCTAACCACGAGGTTCAGCACCTTCGCTGAAATAAAGGCTGGGCGTATGATAGCGGCTTATGTGGTGTCTCTAACTATAATAATACTGATAGCCCTTGGCCTAGCAATAGCCTTCTTTGCAGGGTTACCACCGCCTAAGTAAGGGTAGAGATTAATGCCCATACTCGTTAAAAACCACAATATTTCAACTCCAAAAATCCTACAGGTGGAGATATCGAGCGCATGCAATGCCAATTGCATTTACTGCCCAAGGACGGTGCTGAGGGATAGGTGGGTTTCCGCCTTCATGGATCCTGGGCTATTTCGTAAAGTAATCAGGGAGGCCCTCGAGATTGGGTCCATAGAGTACGTGCATTTGCAGGGGTGGGGTGAACCAATGCTTCATCCAAACTTGGTGGATTTGTTGAATGAGGTGAGCGGTAGAGTAAGTTTTGGGTTCACAACAAACGCTACCCTACTAGATGGCAATAATGCGGAGAAAATACTGAGTAAAGGCATTAATGTCATCGCGATAACATTCGCAGGGACCCGCGCAATCACCCATAACTCGATAAGGAAGGGTTGCGACTTCGATAAGGTAGTGAGGAACGTGAAGGACATTCTTAATGCCAAGAGAAGGCTGGGTAGTGATGTTAGGGCCATTGCTAGTTACATGATGCTATCCATGAACGTTCATGAAATACCTGAATTCATTAAGTTATGCAGCGATTTAGGTATTGAGGAGGTAGTCCTAGATAACCTATCGTACATACTAAATAGGGGTATGGTCACTTGGAAGGCCTTCTCTGACCCATACGAGGCCAGGCCCAGGCGTGTTGAACGTATTGTGAGGATGGCCATGGACAGGGCTAGAGAGCTCGGTATTAAGGTCTTCAATTACTCATTGACCTGCTGGGAATTAACCGAGTGTCCGGAGAAGCCTACGGAGTCCGTGTTCATAAACGTGAATGTTGAGGTATCACCATGCGTTTTCCTAAACCTCCCCATTAGGGATCAAGACATACCCAGGTGCTTCATGGGTAGTTGCTTTAAGGTGAGGAGGTTGAGTTTCGGCAATATTGCTGATAAATCGTTGCTCGAGATATGGCTTGACAAGAAGTATGCAGACTTCAGGTCTAGGTTCATTAGGAGAAGAGCGCTGGGCGACTTAGTGAATATTACAGAGCACTCGTTAATCGAGTACCTGCCACCATCACCGTGCCTTTCATGCTACAGGCTGTATGGCGTGTAAACCAACTCACTAATACTGCGGCTTATAACTCCTCTTGACCCTATTGTTCCTATCGGAGCGTAGGCGTCATAGACCCTCCCTGAAATCCTCAACGGCAATCCCCAATAAACTGGCTAGGTAATCGCTGATTAAAGTCTCCCTTTCAGTCTCAGAGATTATTGCGTTTAGGGATAAGGGCTTCATCTCCGCATCATCCTCAACAATCGAGACGTAGATCGAGCTTGGGAGTACGTACAATCTCGTTGGTCCAGCCACGGTGCCGAAGATTTGAGAACCGCCCTCAATCAAAACCCTACCTCAAAGATCGAGTCTCCTGGCTAATGATATTGGGGTGAGTATTTGGGGTCTATCACTCTCGAAATCACTATTCACTAATGCCACGGTCAACTTCTCCCTCCTTCGTCCTTAACCTCACTCTCACCCTCACCGCCAAGGTTAATCACCCATGGGTGTATATAAGCACGTACAGCCTACCGATCCTACCCACATTTATTGTTACCCATATAGGAATAAAAACCTTAGGATAGGTTCTACCTGCATGTATGACTTAAATGATGTGGAGAATGTGGCGAAGGAATTAATTAAGAGAGGGGTTGATGTACTTGACGTATTGCTGAGTGTGTTGGAGAAGGAGGATCCTCATGAGGCGATTAGGGAGAGAATTAACCTAGCCGAGAAGTACTTAAAGGAGTGCCATGAGTATCTCGATAAGGGCGACCCAGTGCAGGCTTCGGAGAAGGCGTATAAGGCTG
>NZ_LCWN02000044.1:0-17921 GCF_002078205.2 Vulcanisaeta sp. EB80 | reverse complement strand
TCCTAATGCTGTGTATATCCAATATTCTTTGGCACTTTTAATCAGCATGCAATACCTATTGTTCTTCCTCGATGCCTTTTTATAATTGGTTTTGAAAGCGGCAACCTCTTAGGTGCATATTCTCTATGGGCTGTGGAGTACGTCTTTTATTACCCTGTTGACCTCCTCGGATAGTTCCTTAACCTTCTCCCTAACGTTCTTTCTGAGGTCTTCGTAGTAGTTGTTGCCGTATGAGTCTATCACGACGGTTAGTGGCCCGAAGTTCTCAACCTCGAGGATCCACATGGCCTCCGCAATACCTAGGTCGAGCCAGTGTACGCCTAGGACTCTCTTGATAGCCTTAGCCGCCAGGACACCGGCGCCACCCGTGAATATTGCATATGCTGCCTTGAACTTCCTCATTGCCTCTGTGGTCTTGGGACCCATGCCACCCTTGCCGATTACAAGCTTGACGCCGAGTTTCTCGATAACCTCTGGTTCGAAGTCATCCATCCTAGCGCTGGTTGTTGGTCCCATGCTTATTATCCTCCATGTATCGCCCTGCTTCAGGGCAACTGGGCCCGCGTGGTATATAACTCCGCCCTTTAAATCAACGGGCAATTTTTCACCCTTTCTTATTGACTCGACCATTCTGACATGGGCTGAATCACGTGCGCTAATGAGTATGCCACTCACGTATATTGTGTCTCCAATCCTTAATTTAGTGATGTCCTCGTCACTAATGGGGGTTTTTAGGTAGTACGTGCCCACAACAAACACCCAAAGCTAGTGTACATTAGGTCTTTAATTAAGCATTTCCATAATTATTTACTACATTGATGGAACAAACAAAGCTTTAATACCTCGGTTACGCTAAGCTAACCATGCCGAGCCTTGAGGATTCAATTAAGGAGGCGGCAAAGGCAATAGTAAAGATGGCCAGTGTCTCGCCGGCGGATGATGTGGTGAATGCGCTTAAGAATGCCGTTAAGATCGAGATTCACGAACCAAGCAAGGTACAGTTGAACGCAATACTAACGAACATAGACCTGGCAAGGCAGTACAACGCAGCCGTGTGCCAAGACACTGGCGTGCCCACATTCTTCATAAAGCTTGGCGATGGCTTCCCAATAAGGAGCAAATTATTTTCAATACTGACGGAAGCGGTCAGGGAAGTTACGAAGGAGTTGCCCCTAAGGTCGAACTCCGTGGATCCACTGACCGAGAGAAACGCAGGCGATAATACGGGCATTGGGATACCCGTGTTTGATGTGGAATTATTTGATGGTGATTACCTGGAAATGATATACACACCAAAGGGTGGTGGTACCGAGCTACCCAGCAAGGCCTTCGTGGTACCGCCAGGCAATGCATGGGAAAGGCTACCCGAGCTTGTACTCAACGCTGTCATTGATGCTGGCCCAATGCCCTGCCCACCAGTCATTGTTGGTGTGGGTATTGGGCCCAACCTAGACGTTGCCGCCAAGCTGGCCAAGAAGGCTGCCGTATTAAGGCCCGTTGGTTCAAGAAATAGTAATCCCGGAATCGCAAAGATTGAGGACGCATTGCTGGAGGCTATCAATAAACTAGGTATTGGGGCTCATGGAACTGGAGGTAGGGTAACGGCACTAGACGTGCATATTGAGTACGCGTACAGGCACCCAGCAACCTTCGCGATAGGCATAGTCTTTTCGTGCTGGGCAACCAGGAGGGCCCGAGCTATCGTGTACCCTGATGGTAAATACGAGGTAAAGCCGCTATAATGAATCAACTAAGTGTAATAAAAAATTAAGCTTAATTATTGCCAAAATCAAATGTGAACGAATTTATCTTGATTGAACTATTTGGATTAGCACTTATAATCTCATTCGTAGCCTCTCAGGGCGGTATCTCGGGGGCTTATTTATTAGTACCTGCCCAGATTTACATACTTGGGGCATTAAGCCCTGTGGTTAGCAGTACGAATCTCATGTATAATGTCATCGCCACACCATTATCTATTTATCGTTATTTGAGAGAGCGTAGGGTGGTCAAGCAGTTAGCTCTCACGCTAGCCCTTGGTGGTATGGCGGGCTCTATCGCGGGTTCGTATATCCGTGTCTTCTTAATAGGGGCTGAGGTCTTTAGGGTGTTTGTCGATGTCGTTTTACTAATCCTTGGCATCGAATTGATAATGACTCTGAGAGCTACGAGGGCTAGGAAGCAGCTGGTTACTGCTGTGAAGGTGTTGGGTGTGAGATCTGGGAGACTTTTCTTCCTATTCTCAGATAAGGTCTTCAGCGTATCATTACCAATAATCTTCGCATTATCCTTCATCATTGGCGTGGTTGGTGGTATTTATGGTATTGGGGGCGCATCGATAATGGCGCCGATATTATTAACGGCCTTTAACCTACCCGTTTACGTAACAGCTGGTGCAACATTGATTGGGACCCTAGCGGGGTCCATCCCGTCCTTAGTGACATATTCAATATTGGGGTTTGGTCCCAATATCTCCGTTGGCGTGAGCATAGGGTTCGGTGGACTTATGGGTTCATACCTCGGCGCGTCGATACAGAGGAGGGTTCCTGAATGGATTATTAGGTTAATGCTTAGTATCATAACAATACTACTAGGGCTTCTCGACATACTCATTCATCTTGCTGGACAGTGAGTATTCATTATCTTGGAACAGCCGACGTATACTTATTAATATTTTAAGACCTGCCTTGTTGATGAGGGCTGTAGTCTTTGAAACGCCTGGTATTGAAAACCTGAAGATAATGGATATGCCAAAGCCAAAGCCTGGACCTGGTGAGGTGCTGGTGAGGGTTAAGTACGCTGGAGTGAACCCCGTTGATTACTTCACAATAAATAACAAAAACGCTAGACCCATACCTCACATACCTGGTGCTGAATTCTCCGGTGTCATTGAGGAGGTTGGTCCTGGGGTTGGCGGGGTTAATGTTGGCGATGAGGTGGTTATTTACAATAGATTATTTGATGGAACCTGCCGGTACTGCTTAATGGGTCATGAGGAATTATGCGTAAATAGTGGACTAATTGGTGTTGTGACCCAGGGAGGATTTGCTGAGTATGTCGTAGTGCCTACCACCAACGCACTAAAGGTTCCCAAAGGGGTTAGTCTTGATGAGGCTGCCACATTGCCCGTTGGTGCATTGACTGCGTGGCATATGCTTAATCGTGCTGAGGTTCACCCAGGTGAGGTTGTTGCGGTTTTTGGAGCCACTGGTAATGTGGGTAGTTATGCCATTCAATTTGCCAAGTTGAGAGGCGCCATTGTGGTTGCTGTTAGTAGGAGGGCTGATAGGGTTAGGCAGGCATTGATGGAGCTTGGCGCCGATTACGTCGTCACACCTGATGATGTTAAGCAGGTTATTAATGAGCTTAGTGAGGGTTTGGGCGCCGATGTTGTTGTGGATGCTGTTGGTCAATCAACCTGGAATCCCAGCTTCTCAATAGTCGCCAAGTACGGTAGGTGGGTCACAGCGGGTGCATTAACTGGTGGTGATGTCACGCTTAATTTACCGTCACTATACTCCAGGGAAGTACTTGTGATAGGCTCCACAGGTGGTACCAGGGCTGAGTTGAGGGTTTTATTGAACCTACTAAGTAAACGTAGGATTAGGGCTCCAATATATACGAAGCTTGATCTCGAGAGAGTTAAGGATGCCTTTGATATCATGTTTAAGAATGAGAATAGAGTTGGCAAGGTACTATTGACACCGTAAAGTAACCTAACCTCGCTGCGGCAATGTTTAAATAGGGCTTGGTTTTTAGTGCGTTGTATGGTTGACGTAAAGAAGCTGGCTGCGGAGGTACTTGGTGTTGGTGAGTCCAGGGTTAAGATTAGCCCTGAGGCTATTGATAGGCTTGGTGAGGTGACGACTAAGGCTGACGTGAGGGCTTTGATTAAGGAGGGGTTGATATACGCGGAGTATGAGAAGGGCGTTAGTAGGGGTAGGTGGCGTGAGTACCATGAGAAGAGGAAGAAGGGTAGGAGGAGGGGTGTTGGTAGTAGGAAGGGTTCGAAATACGCAAGGCTTGACCCCAAGGAGGCTTGGGTTAGGAAGATTAGGGCATTGAGGAGGTACCTAAACTCGCTTAAGAGGAGGGGGTTGATTGATTCGAAGACTTGGAGGGAGCTTTACCTGCAGATCAAGGGTGGCAGGTTTAACAGTGTCTCGGCACTTAGGGCATACTTGATAAGTAACAACATAATTAAGCAGCGATAGGGCTAAAGAGCCGTGGCTTAGAAATACTTATTAAGCAACAATCCTCTTGGCTTTACGAGCATGGCAAGGACTGGGCGTTATAAGGTTAAGTTTAGGAGGCGTAGGGAGGGTAAGACGAATTACTACAAGCGTAGGGAGATGATAAAGAGTGGGTTGCCAAGGCTTGTAATTAGAAAAACCAATAATTACATAATTGCCCAGGTCGTTACAGCCAAAGTCACTGGTGATGCAGTAATTGTCAGCGCAACATCGAAGGAATTGGTTAGGTTGGGTTGGAAGGGTGGCACAAAGAATACGCCGGCAGCCTACCTAGTCGGCTTATTGATTGGTTATAAGGCGTTATTGAAAGGTGTTAAGGAGGTTATACCTGACATAGGACTTCATAGACCAATAAAGGGTGCCCGTGTGTTTGCTGTAATTAAGGGGGCTGTTGATGCAGGGCTCGAGACTCCTCATGATGAGGAGATACTTCCTGATGAGGATAGGTTGAGCGGTAAGCATATTGCCGAATATGCGGGGAAACTTAAGGGTGAGAATGAGGCATTATATAAGGCTCGGTTTTCCAAGTACCTAGCCAGGGGCTTGGACCCTGCGGACTTGCCAAAGCATTTTGAGGAGATTAAAGGAAAGATTAAGGATTATTACATGGGATTATTTAAGAAACTGAACATAGAATTACCACAGGAAGAAACTGAGGAGTAAAATATTGTTAATGAACAATATCCTCATCAGGAAGTACCGTTATACCGAATTCGTAATAATTATGGAGCATTAACCGTATTATTTGCCATTAGCATAAGTCTTATAAATAGGTTATTAATTGCTTATAACTAGGTGATTGAATAAATGAGCAGCGAAACAAAGCTCTCAGGGATACATTACGTGATGTTCCTTAGTTACTCCCTAACGTTCCTAATATGGGGTTTTGTGACAACCAGTGGTGTCATGACCCTTGATTACTTCTCTAAATACATACCTAGGTTCTTAGTGCCAATTTCTGCGGCAATGGGTCCCTTATTTCTGATGGTTGGTAATACCCTAATGGGTCGGTTAGCTGATATTGTTGGTAGGAGGGGAATTTATGTATTCACAATGAGCCTGTACACCATAGGCTTAGTTGGGATGGCACTATCACTATTTTTTATTAATACCATGCCCGTGGAAATCGCGTTTACTGTGTTCTTAATATCGTACATCCTAGCCGAGATTGGTGTCGGTGGTGAGGAACCGCCGGCATTGGCAGCGACTACAGAGTTAATGCCGCCAAATCGCAGGGGTTCCATGCTCGTTTTAATCACGAATTTCGATAATGTTGGTGCCGCCCTAGCAGCCCTAATACTCTTCCTATCATTGCTATGGAGCACTCCCATTTCAGCCACGTGGACCATGATAGGGACCGCCATTCTTATAATTGCGGTGGCGGTAGTGATAAGGTTAGTAACGCCTGAGTCCGTTAGGTGGCTTATGGTTAAGGGTAGGGAGGATGTTGCGAGGAGGATTGCTGAGGAGAAGGGGTTGATGTATGCCATCTCGGATTATCGTAGTAAGGCGAATGTGAGGTTCCCACCGGTGTGGTTCAGGGCATTGGTGCTGTCATTGATGGGGTTCTCGCAGTTGGCAACCTATGGTCTAATGGCATATTACATAATATACCTACCCACACTACCCTTCTCCAGTAATGAGGTGTTGGCCGCCCAGGTCCTTCTATGGGCTAATGTTGGTGCATCATTGGCAGGTCTTGTGGGCTTGGTTGTCGACAATATACGTAGGAGGATGTTTACCTTATTGTCGTACATTGGCGGTTTGTTAACCATGATACCCATATTCCTGGTTTACGGCCTAATGTCAACAAGTAGTATAGCTTCCTCTTTATCGATATTCTACATACTTCTAATCCTAAATATGGTATTTAGTGAGTTCGGTTGGGCGGTGAGGGTGCTTTTGGAGCCTGAGTTATTCCCAACGAGGGTTAGGTCCACATGGATAGGTATTGTTAGGCTTATCTCATGGACCGTCTACATAGTACTAATCTACTACCTACTAGCCACAGCCAGTACGTTCACATACCTACTCTCAAACGTACTACTGTACATCGTCGGCATAGCCGCGGCTCTAGCCTGGTACATATGGGGTGTGGAGACGAAGGGCTTGCCCGTTAGTGTACTTGATGGCGCAGCTAGCAAATAATACTACAATGATCCCATGCCATTATAATAAAATAGATCACTCAATACCCGTTAGTGCCTAAAATTTGATTGAAAAAGATTTTTAATACCGAGTGAAGCGAAAGTTTTGCTTTACATAGTTCCTTTCCGTCTATCAATTCCCTCAGGTGATTGGTATGGCAAAGCGGTACCTGGCATTGGCGATGTTCGCCTCAGCCCTGTGGGGAGTTTCGTACCCAATCACGTACTTAGCGCTGAGACTTTATGGAATAGAACAATTATTAGCGTTGATATACTTATTCTCCACGGCTTCATTAGCAATGATATTAGCCTTCAATGGGTTTGACCATGAATCGGTGGTTAAGGGTTTAGCACTATCGCCAATAAATTACGCGCTCTCGTACCTATACGTTGAGTTATCAGGGTCTGTTGGTGGCTTGACAGCGTTGGTAAGTTCCAGCTATATTATTCCACTGATAGTAGTTGATTACTTACTCAATAGGGACGTGAGTATTAAGTACGTGATATCAGCCGTAACACTGCTTGCAGGGCTTTATTCGCTATTTCAGGGTTATGGCGATTCCATATACATAGCGATGCTACTAATGATCCTAAACCTAGCATACACACTGGCTTTAGCGTACCTTAGTCATGCAGACACCCTAAATCTCATCCTTGGGCAATCGCTGGGTACATTACTGATCTCACTCTTTATGGTACATGGCGCAATCATTACATCAAATATTCAGTACATTTATTATCCATTGGCACTGGCATTTATTGGTAATGTGATACCATACTCACTCTACGCAGTATCAATAGAAAAGCTTGGACCTGTTGAGGCATCGTTAACATCGTCAATGGAAACCGTAAGTTCACTCGTGGTATCAATACCAATCCAGCAATTACCAAACAACCCATTGGCATGGACCCTACTCACAGTATCAATACTATCAATAAGCATAGAAGCACCCAGATTCGGTGTCCATGGAAAGACGTTAGCTCCCATAATTCGGGACTATATCAATCATAATACGATCAATTCTATTAGAAACGCTTATCCGCGACATATCGATAGAGGTGATATGCGCGATTCACCATTCATATTGAACGTGCCTGGTAAGAGGAAGGTAATATAGCTAATATCCCATCCCAGGCAATTCCTAAGCGAAGCATTATTGGTCATTGCACGTTAAAATACGGCATGATGATGGGCTTACCACAATCTTTACCACAGTTACTATTATAAGATCGCCCTAAGCTCTCCCATACGTGAGTGCTAGGTCTATTGGTAGGGGTGTTTGTCCTAAATGTGGGTTGGAGGGTTCCGTGGTGATTAAGCAGGTTGGTGGTAAGGAGTATGTATATGTTAAGCACGGTAGAACCTGGCACTACATAGGTCCATTGGATAAGGTAAACCTCAATACGATACTGATAGGGTATACCACCACACTACCACTAAAAGGATCCAGCAGAGTGGGTAAGGCGATGGGTGGGCAGGGTAAACCCTTGAGTAAGGTGATCGCCAAGGTGCTTGGCGTGTTATTAATAGCCATTGGCGCAATTCTAGTGCTAATCCCACTTTTATTCTTACCAGTACTCTTACCGGCTACTGGCTACGCATATGTTGGTGGCTCTGGGCTTTTAATTGTGAATGGTTCGGATAAGGCGTACCTATTCTCGACTATGAGTAATCCAATTACTGTTAATGTAATGACGATGTACGGAGCTAGGTTTAAGGTTCTTGTAACACGAATTAGTTCATTACTACCTCCACTGAATAATACCTTAAGTACGGCTCAAATAACCGTGGGCCATTCAATCAATATCACTGAGATCAAACAATTATTGCCGAACTTCTTAGGTGATTATACGAATTACACAGCAACAATAAGCCCTGGAGAGGTGTTGATAGTGTGGCCTTACGAGGTTTATGAGAAACCGGCATTACTTACCTTCGTTTATCGCTCCATGCCCATACAAGCCAAGGCGCGAATTAATGTTGTTAACGTTGTGATAATGGCATCGCCTTTATTAATTATTGCCGCTGTGTTGATGTACGGTGGTTATGAATTGTATAGGTGGTCTCGAAGTTAATTAGAAATTGTATAGTTACGGCTCGAGCCTGAATCGATCCCTTGGGTATAGCACCACCTCGCGGATGTTATCCCTCCTCAGTAGAACCATCATTAGCCTGTACAATCCCAAACCCCAACCGGCGTGAGGGGGTAGACCGTAATCATAAATCACTAGGTGGCTTTCGAAGCTTTCGGGGTTTAAACCCCTCTTCCTTAGTGCGTCGATGAGTTGTTCCTTAATATGTATTCTACTGCTTCCTGACGCGATTTCTAGACCATCAATTACCAGGTCGAAGGATTCACTAATCCTTGGATCGCTCTCGAGGGGTTTCGTGTAAAATGCCCTGATGTCTGTTGGGAAGTGTATTATGAAGAATGGCTCGCCAAACTCCTCGCTTAGGATCTCCATACCACCCTTGGGAACATCCTCACCCCAATTAACCTTCAAACCCCTCCTCTCAAGTATCCCCAGTGCCTCATCGTAGGTAATCTTCCTGAACGGTTTTTTGGGCACCTTAACCTCTATACCATACTTACTAAACTCATCGTTAAATGCCTCAGCCACCTTACCATATACATTAACAATTACGTCCTCGAGAACTTCCATCACATCGGTATAGTTTGCGAAGGCTTCCTCGATGTCAACTGATATGAATTCATTAAGGTGGTAGTTCGTGTTGTGCTTCTCAGCCCTGTATGCTGGTGCTATCTCGAAAATCCTCTCAAGGCTTGCCGTCAATTCCTCCTTGTAGAGCTGGGGGCTTTGGGCTAGGTAAGCCACCCTTTCGAAGTACTGTACGGCAAATAGTTCAGCACCACCCTCGGTGCTCGTGACTATGATCTTTGGTGTGAAAACCTCGATAAATCCATGGCTATACAGCGTCTCCCTAATTGCACGGGTAACCTCGCTCTCTACCCTAAATATTAAGGAGTTGATCGGTCTCTTAAGATCCACAGACCTAAACCTAAGTCTAGTGTCTAAGTCGGTCTCAACAGTACCCCATATATCAATTGGTAAAGGCTTTGACTTGGCTACTACATACACCTCGCTTGGGAAAACCTCAACACCGGCTTTGGCTATCTTACTCGCCTTGACGATGCCCCTAACCACTATGGCATCCTCCTTATTCAATGACGCTACTGCTGACCAGACACTGTCTGGTACAGAACCTTTCTTTATTGTTAGTTGTACCATACCCTCCCTATCCCTAAGAAGTACGAACTTTATATTACCAATATCCCTAATATCCCAAACCCAACCGCTCAGGACTACCTCCTTACCATCCAACTCAGGCTTCACATCCTTTGTCCAGTGGGTCTTTCGGGGAAAGCTCACGAACGCCCTAGTCAATCCTTAGCAATTTAAGTATTGTGATTACCTTGTGACCTCAACCCTAATGTTTGTACCGCTTATTTGACTGAGAACCCTGGCCAGCTCGCTTGGTCTAAATGGCAACCTCCTGAGTTCCGCCCTTGTTATTCTGACTATGGTTTCTGTCGTGCCGTCTGGCAACCAAGAGGTTGATATGGTTAGAATGCGGGCTGGTGACGCCAGCTGGGTTGCTAACTCATTAATATTGACACCCTTCTCAACAACCTTAACCTTCTTATCCAACGCCCTCTCTAGATCATGCTCTATCTGCTGCACCACCGCCCGTGGTAGTGACCTTACGCCCTTTAGCACAACTATGACTAGGTCACCGACCTCGTAAGACTTCACATACTCAACATTCTTCAGAAGATCCTCCATCTTACCTGTCGCTATGTTGAGTAGGGCGTCGCTTACGTCTACATCTAGCATGGAATATTCTCCGCTATCCAGAAGGGATTGGCACTTGCTGCAAAACACCCTGGTCTTGACACAGAATGTGCAAAACGGAATTTTCATTCGACATCATAAGAAGTACTGGATTAATAAACCTTTGCCTTAGGACCAACCAGGTTATTAAACACCGAGAATTAACGTAGTGTTATCTAGCGATTAAACCTTTTTATTTTGGCTTAGTTTGGCTATTGCTGTGTGAGCATAGCCATAGAGGCGCATGATCTTAGGAAGAGATTCACCAGTTACGAGCGCGTGGGATTCCTCAGAAGGAGAAGGGTGGTTATTGACGCATTGAGGGGTGTCTCGTTCAAGATCAAGTGGGGTGAGGTCTACGGACTACTGGGTCCCAATGGGGCTGGCAAGACCACGACCGTGAAGATACTAGCCACACTGCTCATACCGGATGGGGGTTACGCCATAGTTAATGGTTATGACACCGTTAAGGAGGCACAAGCCGTCAGGAGGAGCATAGGCCTCGTGCTTTATCCAGACAAGGGGTTTTACTCCAGGTTGAGTGGGTATGAGAACCTCGTCTACTTCGGCAGGTTGTATGGTTTGGATAAATCCACGGCTGAGACTAGGGCTAGGGATCTAATGAGGGTTGTAGGTCTTGAGAGCGCCATGAATAGGCCCTATGAGGAGTACTCGCTCGGTATGAGAGCCAGGTTAGCCATAGCGAGGGCGTTGATTCACGACCCACCAGTGCTTATTCTTGATGAACCAACGATAGGGCTTGACCCATTATCGGCCAGGGAGGTAAGGGAGTTGGTAAGGAGGCTGAGTAAGGAGGGGAGGGCCATATTGTTCACGAGCCACAATCTTTGGGAGGTGGAGGAGGTTTGTGATCGCGTTGGTATAATAAATAATGGGTCAATGATAATCGAAGGACCGCCCAGGGATATCAAGGATACGCTTGGTTTGAAGTACGTAGTTGAGGTGGAGGTAATGATGAATGGTCACGTTGAAACCCTTAGGGAAGAGACCCCAAATCCAGCCCATACTCTTCGTAGGCTAATTAATGATGCTGAGGTTAGAGGGTTTAACGTAGTTAGGGTCAGGATCAACGAACCATCACTGGAGGAGGCCTTCATAAGGGTGGTTCGTAATGAGGGTAAGTAAGCTAGACGCCCTCTACGCGGTTATGGTTAATGAATTGAAGATAATAAGTAGAGAGCCAGGTGGCTTAGTGCTACTGGTTTTGCTACCTTACTTCATAGCGGGTGGTATGGCGTTCATAGCATCATTCTTTGCGAGGGTAACCGTTGGGGTGTTCGTGAGACAGTTCCTGGGTTTTGAGGTACTCATGCTATCACTAATAATGGTGCAGACAGGGGCTAGGTTTCTGTGGGAGGAGAGGGGTGGTGGTAGGTTGGAATTCCTGCTGGTGAGTCCAACGGGTATGTACGTGATCCTGCTGGGGACCTCATTGGTGATGGTCCTGGTTAACATAGGTGCGTTTACCATAGCCTCCTTACCAATACTTTACCTAAACTATGGCCTGGTCGGTATGGTCAAGTTAATCATAGCCCTGCTGACACTATTCATAGGCCTACTACCGCTTTACGGTATTGGGTTGTTGGTGGCGGGTATAATAATGAGACTTAATGATGCAGATACTGTGGCGAATATCGTGACGCCAATACTGACGATACTCTCTGGAGCCACATACCCAATATACGTACTGCCCTGGTGGATCAGGGGGTTGGTTTACATACTACCCATGTACCAAACATTCTATTCCATGTACATGGAAATCACAGGTAATGCAAGCCTAAACCTCGTGATTAACCTGGTACTCTCAGCAATCGCATACCTATCGCTAGGTGTGACCACGTATGCAGCCCTCGAGAGAGATTTCAGGAGGAGGGGCACTTAATGAGTTAATCGTTGAGGTTTGGAGGGGGCTTCGGCTACTGCTATCTAGGCCCTCGCTGATATTGATAAATGTGCTCACGGCACCACTCTGGCTCGCATTCTTTATACTGACCCTAAGGGGCTTTGGCGTACTATCACTTGGTAGGCAGATCCTCCAGCTATTTCTATGGGCCGCCTACGCCTTCACGCTATACTCAAGCTGGTTGTGGGGTTTCGGGCATGGGTTAATTCAGGAGAGCTCCGAGGGTATCCTGGAGAGCTTGATGTCAATAACGAGGGGCTTGTTAAACCACATAATCGGTTGGGGCATTGCCTACGCCATATACTCACTGCTTGACTTCGCCGCACTAATCTTCAGCTTCTACATAGTGTTCGGCCTGGTGCTCGAGATCCGCCACCCACTAATCCTCGCACTTTCGATAGTGCTGGCATCCTTTGAGCTGCTCCTCATCTCTACGATATACGCTATGCTCGTTATTAGGCTCAGGTCTAGCTGGGTCATTACGAACATAATGCAGTTCCTAATGCCAGTACTGGGTGGTTTAATACCAAGCGAGACCAATAAATACGTGACGCTCATCAACGAACACTCACCAATAGCATACCCCTTCGTATTAATGCGTGAATCGGCCCTTGGGTATCTCGAGATCCCAATACCAATACCTTACCAATTAATTATTTCGTTGGTTACAGTACTCCTATTATTTGTAATGACGGCGTTGTTGGTGAGGCTGTTCGATAGACGGTTACGGTATGAGGGCAAGCTAGGACTTGCGTGATTTCCTAGTAACTCGGTACGCAACCACTACTGCGATAATTATTGAGGCGAGGGCGGTGTACATTAACATCTCGTACTTAAGTATTAGACTTGCGGCATTTAGTCCATTTAAATCGCCATTAAGGATTGCCTGCGTTAGCAAGTACTTTGATAGTTGAGTCAGTGGGTCGTAGGGTCTTGATGATGCCTCTTGGTACTCAGTCACTATCTTATTTACGAGAGACCAATCGCCACTCGTTATTGCACTGGCTATCGTGGCGTTTAGGAACTGCGGATTACCTAGGCTATTAAGGAGCTCCTCTGCCTCAACGTATGTTGACGGTACAACGAAAACGCGAACCAGGCTTTCATTGACAACGCCTAGGTAGTTAATGCTTAGCAGTAGGCTTGATGGACCTGGTGATTGCAGGATGTACGTGCTTGACCCATTGACTAGGACTGGGGCTGGCACCCTCGAGCCATTCAAGAATGTGGCGTAGACCTCAACCGTACCGTTGAGTATTAGAGGCTCACCGTCATAATAACTAACGACATTGCCGAGCCATACGTTTAGGGCATCCCAATAACTTATCGATTGCGAACTCAGGGTGTAAGCGGATGCGTTAATGTACAGTGGGCACTCACGATTAAATTGGAGCGCTAGCGATGTATTCGCTATAACCGTGATCGACTCGTTCGTACAACCACGAAGAGTTACATTGATGGGTAGCTCGATACTGGGTATGTCATTAATCGTTATATTTACGTACTCCTGATGCCCAATTAACACGAGGGGCTTGGACTCCACGTGAATTCCTAATAACTCAACACTCGCCACAGTAATGTTATTCGAGACCAAAGGCCCTAGGGCTACGGTGACTAGGTAAATGCCAGGGGCCGTGGGTTTCACGACTGTGTCTATAATGGTTGACTTACCCGGGGGTAGATCTACGGTGGTGATTAGTGATTGTGTACCATTTAAATAAACATAGAGAGGTCCTTGGTACATCAATGCTGGTGGTATCGTTACATTAATGTGTACATCAATTGCCTGCGGATACACAGCCACCCATGGGGATTGTATGGATGTTTCTGGCGTCGGTCTAGTTATTGTTATGTTTGTGAAGCCGGTATTTATTGTTAGGATTGTGTAGTTTGATGGTAATTCGTAGGTAACAGCTATTGTGGAATTTGCAACCCTATGGTTCAGTACGAGGTACTGGTATGGGCCATGTACACTGATGTTTACGTAAACATACTCATAGGTTTCAGTCACATTCCATAAATAATCAACGACACTCATACTCGGCGGTGAAAACACGATGGTCGACATTATCGTAGTGCCCGAGATGACTAGAGTTATGGATTGGCCTGTGTATGTCATGTTAAGCATTCCCTGCACAAACCCTGACCCACCACAGGGCGTTGAGATACTCCCTATCTCTGAATTGTTTACGTAAATTACAGCCCTATAAAACACCGGGTAGCTTGGGCATTCTTGTGCTGTAAGGGTTACTGTTGTGTTTATGAGGACCCACCTGGGGGCTAGCAGGGCTACCCTGGGTATCAAGGCTATTGATGGGGGTGGTAAGTTTATGCTTAACGTGGTTATTGTGTATGTGCTATAGTTAACGTAGACCTGCCCAGATAGACCATCTACCGTTACTGTCATAGTCCCCAAACCACTTACGTATGTTGTCACTACCGTGTAATTGCCATTTAGGTAATATGTTGCGTTAACAATACCAACCTGGGCGGGCACCACATTGTAACCCAACGATAACGCCGTACTTGGACTATTATAAAGATAAAGATCACCCTGGCCGCTGCCTACCGTTGAGTTTGTGAAGAAGTAGAACTTTATTATTGTTTGCCCTGGGTTAAGAAGTACGGTCTCGTTAGGTGGTTCGAAGTAAATCATTGGCTTATAAATATTAATTGGGCTTGGTGGTGAGGAGACCTGAACATTAGTAATTATGGCAATGTTGTTGTTAGGATTATTTACACTTAGTACTAGATAGCCGAAGCTATTACTTGTTAGGTACAATGTTGACTGCGTTAATAGGTTCATGGATGGTTGCTGCAGTGTGATTGCTAGTAATGTGGACTCGCCATTATATGTGATATTGATTGTGTATGTTCCCCACGTTATCCCTGTAAGCACTGCCTTAGCATAACCATTGCTTGCAGCCACTATTGTACCGTTAACGTATAAATCACCACTAATTGGTGTTGTGCCATAGGTTATGTAGAGCTTTAGGGATAGTGTTTCATTTAATACGTCATATGTCCCATAAAGAACCTCGGCTACAATACCTGGTGTATAGCTAATCGTTACCGTTATAGTCTCGCTTGAGGTTGTTGGGTTAACGAGAGCCACGTACAGTGTGGTGTTCGAGGTACTAATCGTTGTGTTCAACTGTATATTACTATCCACAATGCCCCCACTTGTCGAGATCTCAATTGATCCAGAGGCAGGTAATTGCAACTCGTAGTATTGAGCACTAAGTCCCTGGAGGCTTACGGTGAATGTGTACGTATTGCCACTTATGCTTATTGTCTGAAACGTGGGCGTGTACGTTGTCCCACAGAGGTCTTGTCCATGCACTATCGATAGTAGGTACTGCACATAGTAGTTGTCCAACCATGAATTAACCACTGAGTCGCCGGCGAACACATTAGCCTCTATCGTGGCTGGGCCGATACCGTTCGATATTAGCCAGTAAATGAAGGCTGAGTAGTAGTACATGTTTATTATTGGTTTACCATAGTAGTCGTAAGGATCATACTCATATTGATTATACATGAAGTAATCCTGATCCAGCGGGCATTGGTTCGTATAGTAGCTGGCTGTACCCTCGGCATCAGCCTCAATGTACCACGGGTAATCCTGAGGTATTGCCGTGTATTGTACATAAGCCCATTGGGATACATGGACTAGTTCATGGTATGCCGTGTGCTCGAGCCATTGTGTTGAAAGCCCTGCGGAGATGTTTATGTACGCAATACACGCATTTATTATCTGACCCGTATTTGGGTAGTACGTGTATTCCCACTCTGTGATGCCAGCTTCGGTACCGTTATTTATGCTTGGTACAACGTAGACCGTGTATTGGCTGCCACTACATGGTGGTGCCATTTTCATGCCTAAATTTGATGTGTAGAGGGAGTAGGCTTGCTCAAGGTAGTTGTCCAGTTCCTGGTCGTATGTTTGACCAGCGTTTGCTAGGTCGTAGATTACGAAGTGTGTACTATTTACTGCCGGTGTTAATGCGTTGGCGTGCGTGGATATTAGTATTAGTAGGAGTGCTAGGGCTAGTGCTGAAGCTTTAACTGTCATTATTTCCAAATAATGCCCATTGGAAGCGTATGTTTTCTGCCCCATGGCTTCTATTCTTTATTAACTATTTTCTAGTTTTTAAGTGTTAATTCAATTCCGCATGAAAAATAATACTTTTTAAATCATAAGTAACATGCGAGTCAGTGCCGGGTTTAAGAAACAGTATTGTGCACATTATTAGCATCTTGAGGAGTTCATTCAGTGAGGTAGTGGTTACGGGCTCTATAATAATGAATAAGGTGTTTAGCGTAAGGGTTAGGCCCGATGACGCCATTAGGGAGGCTGAAGCGTTTTCAAGCACGTTCAGGGATACAGCCGTATTAATGGATGACGTAGGCTTCCTTAATTCCCTCGGGGCTTTGGGCATGGTGAGGGTTAGGGGTTCCTTGGTTGTGTTTGTTTACGATATACATGACGTGAGACCCTTCTGTGAAATAATGGGTTTACCATGCCTAGAGCCATGGGATGGGGAAAGCCTGGTTCAATCCATTAGGGAGGGTAGGGATTACAGCGAGGTCTTTGAGCTGCCATACGTGGTTAGGCTAGGTCCCTGGTTAAGCATTGATGGTGCCAAGGGGCTGGAGGTTGTACGTAGGAGCCCAACCTTCAATAAGAATTGGGGTGAGGTGATGAGGTGGGGTTTGAATCGGTTAATTGGTGGATTTAGTAGGGAATTACCTAACGAGTTATTGATTAGGGCTCAGGATAGTATTAATGTGACGGGGGGTGGGGATGGAGTGTTGATTTCTGGCTCAACATGGTCCTTCATTAAAGATAAGGTAGATAAACTCGCAGGCTATGCTTTGGTGAAGAGCTTATACGTGAATCCCCTACCTAAGAA
Source organism: Vulcanisaeta sp. EB80 (assembly GCF_002078205.2). NCBI lineage: Archaea > Thermoproteati > Thermoproteota > Thermoprotei > Thermoproteales > Thermoproteaceae > Vulcanisaeta > Vulcanisaeta sp. EB80. Next base: position 826 of record NZ_LCWN02000044.1, on the reverse strand, counting down.
TTTACCTAATGTTAAGTACGTAGTAGATATTGATGATTTCCTATCTAAGAAGTTGGGTGTGGGGAGGTTAATGATGGATGATGTGGCTAAATGGTATAATGATTTAATGAGTGAGGTGGCGCATGAATTCTTTTTTCGAGGGGCAGGAGATCCATTAATGCTAATTGAGTGGTTTATAGCTAGGCATAGGAGGGTTGGGGAGGTACCCATTGTAATCCTAGACCCAGCCTACGCATACGACATAAGCAGTGAGGGACTTTCGCCAAGTTATGACATGCTTCCAACGTACTTCGAACCAGCACGTTTTGGGCAGGTTATCGATATTGTAACAAGCCCACTGGCTGCCCTTATTGCATTATCAAGATCTGGCTATGAGTACGGTAGGATCATAGCCATAGCAAGCCCGTGCACATTGATTGCGAATCAGGATTTACTATCTGAAATGCAGGACATCATTAAACCAAACAATTCATTACTAATAATCATGAGTGTGGATAATGGGCATGAGGGTGAGTGCGGCGACTTCACGGAATTATTTACTAAATATGGTATTAAATACTCCGCAATTAATTATGACCCAACAAACCCCACATCAGCGTTAATGGACTTAATCAGAGTTAACGAGAGTCGGGGTGTTGTTGTGATAAACTTCTCTAAAAAAGCCGTCAAACGCGCATACATCGTGAATGACGAATACTGCGACAATTGCGGTGATTGCCTAAGGATTGGTTGCACAGCCATACGCCTGGTCAAGAAGCCCGTGATAGAACAAGATAAATGCATCGGCTGCGGTATATGCGAACTAGTTTGTACAAGGGGGGCAATA